>NZ_JBHXFJ010000027.1:0-32424 GCF_042722465.1 Streptomyces sp. NPDC127098 | reverse complement strand
GGGGGGGGGGGGGGGGTTGGGGCCCCCCCGGGGGGGGCGGGGGGGGCCCGCGGGGGGGGGGGGGCGCCCCGCGGGGCCGGGCCCCCCCGGGGGGGGGGGCCCGGGGCGGGCCCGGCCCCCCACTCCCCGTTTGTGGGTACGGGGCGGAAGAGACGACTTACCAGGTGGCGCGGAGTTGGCGGATGATCCGCCGGCGCAGCCGCACCTGGCGGCTGCCGTCGGGGTACAGGCGGAGTTGGGCCAGCTCCCAGTGACCGTACTCGGCGTGTTCGGTCAGCAGGCGCGTGGCGGCGGCACGGGAGACCCCCCGCGGAACATACACATCGCGAAACTCGTATTCCGGCATCGAATCTATTGTGCGGGCAAGCCCCGGTTGCCGATACCGTCTGCACCATGTCTGATGCTGTGCAGCCCACCGCTGCCCAAGTCCGCGCCGCCGCCGACGCCCTCAAGGCGGCGGTCGACCGGCATCTCGCCGCCGTCGAACGCCGCGCCGCGGCGCCCGGGGCGGCCGAGGCGGACGCCGCGGTGTTCGCCGCGTTCAACGAGCTCGCCGCCGCGGGCGAGGTGTATGACGAGCTGCTGTACGACGTCTATGACGAGGTCACCCCGTTCGAGGTGCCGGAGACGGAGGGCGGGGTCCCCTACGCCGGCCCCGAGGAGCCGGAGGCCCTGAGCGTCTTCATCCGCAGGGACTACACGGTGGTGGAGCCCAAGCGGCTGCTGGCCCAGGCCAAGCGGATCGCCGACCTCGACCCGGAGGCCGGCGACCTCGCACTCGCCGACACCGACGTGGAGGACGGTCCCGCGCGCGGACTCCAGCCGGCGCTCGGTGTGCTCTTCGGGGAGTTCGACCCGGACGAGCTGGCCTCCCGGCACAAGGAGTTCGGCCTCGAAGAGGGGGACGCCACGGTCTGGGTCACCGTGAGTGACGAGCCGGCGGAGCCGGGGGAGTGGCTGGCCGCCCCCTTCGACGCCGTGGACCCGGAGCGGGTGGTCTGCCGCTTCGATATCAGCGAAGCGTTCGAAGAGGACGACCCGGACAACGTGGGCTGACGCGAGCTACTAGCCGGCCGGGACCTGGGCCGCCTGCTCGCGCAGCAGCGCGCGCAGGCGCGTCGTCGGCGGGGCGGATGCGGGTGCGGCCACCGCGCCAGCCAGCGCGGGGCCGAGGCCCTGCACGACCGACAGGTGGGCGGTGCCGCGGCTGAAGGCGGTGTACACCCAGGCCCGGTCGACGGCCCCCGCCGCGTCCCCCGGGAGCACCACCACGACCGCCGGCCAGCGGGTGCCGGCCGCCTGGTGTGCCGTGACCGCCCAGCCGTGCCTGAGCGTGTCGGCCAGGTGCTGCCTGGGCACCAGGAACCTGCCGTCCGCCCCCTCCAGCCAAAGACCGGTGGCGTCCGCCTCGACGACGGTGGCCAGCCGCAGCCGCCCGGGCGCCGGCGAGTGCGCCACCAGGTCACCTGGATCGAATCCGTCGAACCGGCCCGGGCCGGGGTTGAGGCGCTCCTTCAGCGCGGCGTTCAGCGCCCTGGTGCCGGCGGCGCCCCCGTGTCCCGGGGTGATCACCTGCACCTCACCGGCGGCCAGACCGAAGGCACGGGGGATGGAGTCGGTCACCAACTGGACGGTGCGGTGCACGGCCTCGCCCGGATCACGCACCGGCACGATCACCACCTCGTTGGCCGGCGCCGCCACCTGGAGGAGCTCGCCGACCCCGATGCCCGAGACCAACTCGCCCACCGGGCCGGGATCGGGCGTCCTGGACCTGACATGCGGGCAGCCGCCGGCCGCCAGCACGTCGCCGAGCACCCGGCCCGGGCCGGCCGGGCCGAGCAGCGCCGGGTCGCCGCTGAGCACCAGACGGGCGCCGTCCGGCAGCGACTCCACCAGCGAGGCCGCCGACTCGGCGGTCAGCTGGCCGGCGTCGAGCACCACCAGCAGGTCGAGCGGGAGCAGGCCCTCCGCGTCCCGCTCGGGCCCCTCGGCCCCGGAGAGCAGCCCGCCCACCGTGACCGCGGCCCCGGCGCCCTCGGGCAGCAGCGCGGCGAGCCGCCCCCGCCCGTCCGGGGTGTGCGAGGCGGCGCAGGCCCGCAGCCCCAACCCGAGGGAGGCCGCGACCAGCGCGGCCGGCTCGGCCCGCGCGGCCTCACCACCGGTGTGGGCGACCAGCGCCGCGCCGGCCACCGCCCGGATCAGCTCGCCGGCCGAGGCGGACGGCGCGGCCGCGGCGGCCGCCGCCCAGTCGGCCTCGCCCGGCCCCGCGAAGGTGCCGCGCAGCCGGGCGAGGCCGTCGGCCAGGCTCTCCTCGGCCAGAGCGCAGCGGTCGAGGCCGAGCAGCACCCGGACCGGCGCCTCCTCGCCCTCGCCCTCGCCCTCGCCGGCACCGGTCGCCGGGACGTCCTCGTGGTCCTGGAAGACCAGCACGGCGCCGGCCTCGACCGCGTCCCTGACCGCGGCCTCCGGGTCCGGCACGCCGTGCCCGGCGAGCCGCTCGGCGACCACGGCCATCGGCAGCGCGGTGTGGCCGGCCAGGGCCGCCCGCTCCAGCAGCCAGCCGGTCAGGGCACGCGTCCGCCGCTCGTCCCCGGGGGCGAGGTCGGCGCCGAGCAGCGCCCTGGCGAAGCCGTCCGCCTGCTCGGGGCGCACGCCCTCGACCGCGAGCAGCCGCCACGGGTCGTCCCCCAACTCCCGCTCCGCGCCCTCGCCGAGTGCCGCCGCGACCCGCCCGGCGAGCGCCTCGGGGGCGCCGCCGGCCGCGAGCAGCGCGGGCAGCCCGGCCGGCACCGGCACGGGAGCCGGATCGTGCTCCGCGGCGGCGCCCCGCACGGGTGCGGGACCCGGCGCGGGGCGCGGCCGCGGCGAGGGCTGGGGCCGGGTGAAGAACGAGTCGGCCGGGCGCTCGCCGCTCTCCACCGCCCGCACGGCCTCCCGCAGCCGCGCTGCGACGGAGTCCGCCGCGGGGGGCGCCGCGTCCGCCGGGCGCGGCTCCTGGGGGTCGTTCGGTGCGGTCACAGCGAGCTCCAGTCGTGGTCGGGGTAGCGGTGCTCAGGCGCCGAGACGTCGTCCAACGCCTGGCGGATCTCCTGAGGAAGGCTAAGGTCCTCCACTGACAACGCCTCGCTGAGCTGTCGCGCGGTGCGCGCGCCGACGATCGGCGCGCCCACGCCTGGCCGGTCCCGCACCCAGGCGAGCGCCACCTGCAGCGGGGTGACGGCAAGACCGTCGGCGGCTATCGAGACCGCGTCCACGATCCGACCGGCCGCCTCGTCCAGATAGGGCGCGACGAAGGGCGCGAGCTGGTCGGACGCGCCCCGTGAGTCCGCTGGCACCGCCCCCTGCCGGTACTTGCCGGTGAGGACCCCGCGGCCCAGGGGCGAGGACGGCAGCAGCGCGAGCCCGAGATCGAGCGCCGCGGGAAGCACCTCGCGCTCCACCCCGCGCTGCAGCAGCGAGTACTCCATCTGGGTGCTCGCCAGCCTCACGCGCGCCCCCGGCGCACCCAGTTGCCAGGTGGCCGCCTTGGCGAGCTGCCAGCCGCAGAAGTCGGAGACCCCCACATAGCGCGCCCGGCCGCTGGTCACCGCGATGTCCAGCGCCTGCAGGGTCTCCTCGAGCGGCGTGACCGGGTCGTAGGCGTGCAGTTGCCAGAGGTCGACGTGGTCGGTGCCGAGCCGCTCCAGCGAGGCGTCGAGCGCGGCCAGCAGGTGCCCGCGGGAGCCGTCGAACCTGCGGTAGGGGTCGGGCACGCTGCCCGCCTTGGTGGCGATGACCAGGTCCTCGCGCGGCACCAGGGAGCCGACGAGCCGGCCGAGGAGGTACTCGGCGCCGCCGTCCGCGTAGACGTCGGCGGTGTCCACCAGGGTGCCGCCCGCCTCCCAGAAGGTCTTCAGCAGGTCGGAGGCGTCCTGCTCGCCGATGTCCCTCGTCCACGTGAGGGTGCCGAGTCCGAGCCGGGAGACGCGCAGGCCGGTGCGGCCCAGGTGCCGGTGATCCATGGGTGTTGAGCGTACTTGTGGCCCCCGTTACAGTCGGCGGGACGGGTAGTTACTCGCCGGTACGGAGTGTGAGGAGTGGGGATGAGGTTGGGATTGAACCTCGGCTACTGGGGAGCCGGGATGGACGCCGACAACCTGTCCGTCGTCCGCGAGGCCGACCGGCTCGGCTACGCGGTCTGCTGGGCCGCCGAGGCCTACGGCTCGGACGCCGCCACGGTGCTGAGCTGGGTGGCCGCACACACGGAGCGCATCGACGTGGGCTCCGCCATCTTCCAGATCCCGGGCCGCGCGCCGGCCATGACCGCCATGACCGCCGCCACCCTCGACACGCTCTCCGGCGGCCGCTTCCGGCTGGGCCTCGGCGTCTCGGGACCCCAGGTCTCGGAGGGCTGGTACGGGGTCAGGTTCGACCACCCGCTGGCCAGGACCCGCGAGTACGTCGAGATCGTGCGCAAGGTGCTGGCCCGGGAGCGCCTGGAACACCAGGGTGACCACTGGACGCTGCCGCTGCCCGACGGTCCCGGCAAGCCCCTCAAGCTCACCGTGCACCCGGCCCGGGAGCGGATCCCGATCTACGTCGCGGCCGTCGGCCCGAAGAACCTCGACCAGACCGGCGAGATCGCCGACGGCGCGTTGGTGCTCTTCTTCTCGCCCGCGCACGCCGAGCAGACCACCATCAGCCACCTGCGGGCCGGGCGCGAGCGGGCCGGCCGGACGCTCGACGGCTTCGACGTCGTGCCCTCCGTGCCGCTGGCCGTGGGCGACGACCTGGAGGCGCTCGCCGACCAGTTCCGGTCGTACACCGCCCTCTACGTGGGCGGCATGGGCAGCCGCCGGCAGAACTTCTACAACAGGCTCGCCCAGCGCATGGGCTACGAGAAGGAGGCCGCCGAGGTCCAGAAGCACTACCTGTCAGGCGACCGCGCCGCCGCCGAGGCCGCCGTGCCGCGGCAACTCATCGACGACACGGCGCTGCTCGGCCAGGTCGACCGGCTCGCCGACCGGATGACGCGCTACGCCGAGGCCGGCGTCACCACCCTCTCCATCTTCCCCGGCGGCGCCACCCTGGACCAGCGCCTCGCCGGGCTGCGGGCCGCCGCCGAGGCCCTGGAACGGGCCGGTCTCGGCTGACCGGTAGGCGTCGGCGCGGCGTACCGCTGTCCGACCACTGACCTACCCTGAGACCATGCCCACCCTGCTGCTCCTGCGCCACGGCCGCACCACCGCCAACTCGGCCGGCCTGCTCGCCGGCCGAGCGCCCGGTGTCGGCCTGGACGACTACGGCTCGGCCCAGGCCGCCGCGCTCCCGGCCAGGCTCGCCGGCGTCCCGCTGGCCGCCGTCGTGCACAGCCCGCTCCAGCGCTGTGCCGAGACCGTGGCCCCGCTCCTGGCCGACCGCCCGGGCCTTCCGGCGTTCGCCGAGGAGCGGGTCGTCGAGTGCGACTACGGCGAGTGGACCAACCGCAGGCTGGCCGAGCTCGCCGAGGAACCGCTGATGGCCACCGTCCGGCGGCAGCCGTCCGCCGCCGTCTTCCCCGGCGGCGAGTCGCTGCGCGCCGTGTCGGCCAGGGTGGTGGCCGCGGCCCGCGAGTGGGACGCCAGGATCGCCGCCGAGCACGGTCCCGACGCCGTCTGGCTGATGTGCACCCACGGCGACAACATCAAGGCGATCGTGGCCGACGCTCTCGGCCTCCACCTCGACCTCTTCCAGCGGCTTGTACCGCATCCCGCGTCCGTCAGCGCCCTGAGGTACGGCGAGCAGCCCCTGTTGCTGCGCTTCGGGGACACGGGCGACCTGGCCGAGTTCGTCCCCGACACGGAGGCCGCCGCGCGGGACGCCGCCGAGGCCACCAGGTCCCCGGTGGGCGGTGGCGCGTAGGGCGTGTGAGGCGTGCGCCGGGCAGCTTGATCGCCGAGCGCAGTAGGGTGCCAGTGTCGTAACCACGTCGACCCCCGGAGCAGTGCGTGTCCCGTCAGGTGTTCCTCTACGACCCTCCCGACCGCTTCGTCGCCGGGACCGTCGGGCTGCCTGGCCGCCGTACCTTCTTCCTGCAGGCCTCGGCGGCCGGCCGTACCACCAGCGTCGCCCTGGAGAAGGCCCAGGTCGAGGCCTTGGCCGAGCGCATCGACGAGCTGCTCGACGAGGTCGTGCGGCGCTCGGGCGGCAACACGTCGGTGCCGGCCGTCGCCCCGTCAGAACTCGCCGACACGGCCCCGCTGGAGAGCCCGGTGGAGGAGGAGTTCCGCGTCGGCACCATGGCGCTCGCCTGGGACAGCGAGAGCGAGCGCATGATCGTCGAGGCCCAGGCGCTGGTCGAGCTCGACGCCGACTCCGAGGAGGAGTTCGCCGAGGCCGAGGAGCGGTTGCTGCGCGACGACGAGAACGGTCCACCGATGCTGCGGGTCAGGCTCAGCGGCACCATGGCCCGCGCCTTCGCCAAGCGCGCCCTGGAGGTCGTCAACGCCGGCCGCCCCCCGTGCCCGCTGTGCAGTCTGCCGCTCGACCCGGAGGGACACGTATGTCCGCGCCAGAACGGATACCGCCGCACCCGGGCGTGACCGTCGACGAGGCGCTCGAACACGGCGAGCTGACGATCCACGGGCGCATCCCCGACGCTTCCAACGCGGTGCTCTACGCCACCGCCGAGCTGGCCGGCCGGCGGGTGCCCTGCGTCTACAAGCCGGTCGCCGGCGAGCGCCCGCTGTGGGACTTCCCGGACGGCACCCTCGCCCAGCGCGAGGTCGCCGCCTACGAGGTCTGTCGCGCCCTCGGCTGGGACGCGGTGCCGCCCACGGTGCTGCGCGAGGGGCCGCTCGGCACCGGGATGTGCCAGCTGTGGGTCGGCCCCGCGCCCGACGAGGCGGACGATGTCGATCCCGAGGCCGTCTCCGAGGCCGTCTCCGACGAGGACGAGCAGGAGGGGGACGAGGACGGCGAGGGGTCGCCGTCGCTGCTGGCCCTGGTCGAGGCGGACCGGCCCGAGCCGGGCTGGAAGGCGGTCGGCCGCGCCGAGGTGGGGGAGGGTCGTACTGCCCTGCTGGTCCACGCGGACGACGACCGGCTGCGCCGGATAGCCGCCCTGGACGCCGTGATCAACAACGGCGACCGCAAGGGCGGCCACCTGCTGCCGCTCCCCGACGGCCGGCTCTACGGCATCGACCACGGCGTCACCTTCCACACCGAGGACAAGCTGCGCACCCTGCTCTGGGGGTGGGCCGGCGAGCCGCTGCCCACGGCCGTGCTGACGGCGCTGCGCGGCCTCCAGGCCGAACTCGCGGACGACCGGCCGCTGTTCGCCCGGCTGCTGACGTTGCTCACCGAGGCCGAGTGCCGGGCGCTGCGCGACAGGACGGCCGCGCTGCTGAGCTCCGGGCGACATCCGCTGCCCGGCGGCGAGTGGCCCGCCATCCCCTGGCCGCTGGTCTGATCTGATCTGATCTGATCTGACCTGCCCGGGCCGACGCCGACGGCCCGGGCAGGCCCCGACCGGCCACCGCCCTGTCGTGCCGCGCCGGGGCAGGCGGTTAGGCTCGGGGCATGTATGCCTGGCCTGCTTCCAAAGTCCCCGTTCTGCCCGGTCAGGGGCGTGATCTCACGATTCACGACACGGCCGCCGGCGCCCGGGTGACGCTGACTCCCGGCCCCGTCGCCCGGCTCTACGTCTGCGGCATCACCCCCTACGACGCCACCCACATGGGCCACGCCGCCACCTACACCGCCTTCGACCTCGTCCAGCGGGTGTGGCTCGACACCAAGCGCCAGGTGCACTACGTCCAGAACGTGACCGACGTCGACGACCCGCTGCTGGAGCGCGCCGCCGCCACCGGCGAGGACTGGACCGCGCTCGCGGAGCGCGAGACCACCCTGTTCCGCGAGGACATGACAGCCCTGCGGATGCTGCCGCCGCGCCACTACGTGGGGGCCGTGGAGTCCATACCGGCCATCGTGCCGCTGGTCGAGCGGCTGCGCGCCAAGGGCGCCGCCTACGACGTGGAGGGCGACGTCTACTTCTCCGTCGACACCGACCCGCGCTTCGGCGGGGTGGCCCACCTCACCCAGGACACCATGCGCGCCCTGTCCGCCGAGCGCGGCGGCGACCCGGAGCGTGCTGGCAAGAAGAACCCGCTCGACCCGCTGCTGTGGCGCGCGGCCCGCCCAGGGGAGCCCTCCTGGGACGGCGGCTCGCTCGGCCCCGGGCGACCCGGCTGGCACATCGAGTGCGTGGCCATCGCGCTCGAACACCTCGGCATGGGCTTCGACATCCAGGGCGGCGGCTCGGACCTCGCCTTCCCGCACCACGAGATGGGCGCCTCGCACGCCCAGGTGCTCACCGGCGAGCACCCCTTCGCCGCCGCCTACGCGCACGCCGGGATGGTCGGCTACCAGGGCGAGAAGATGTCGAAGTCCCGGGGCAACCTGGTGCTCGTCTCCCAGCTGCGCCGGGCCGGCGTCGACCCCGCCGCCATCCGCCTCGCCCTGCTGGCCCACCACTACCGGGCCGACTGGGAGTGGACGGACGCGGTGCTCGACGCGGCCGTGGCGCGCCTGGCCCGCTGGCGGGCCGCGGTCTCCCGGCCGGACGGGCCGCCGGCCGAAGGACTGGTCGAGGAGCTGCGCGCGGCCCTGGCGGACGACCTGGACGCGCCGACGGCGCTCGCCGCGGTCGACCGCTGGGCCGAGGCGCAGGAGCGGGGCGCGGGCGCCGAGGCCGGCGGCCCCGGTGTGGTGACGCGGGCGGTCGACGCGTTGCTCGGCGTGGCCCTCTGACGGCCCGAGCCCCGTCCGGGACCGTGTTCGGTCCCGGACGGGGCTCGGTCGTGCGGCGGGGGATCAGTCCTCGTTGTCCTGGGGCCCCGGCTCCTGCGGGCCCTGCTCGCCCTCGGACGGCCGGCGCCGTGGCCTGGTCCGGCCGCTGCCGGGATCGCGCAGGTACGAGCCGGGGTCCCCGGGCGGGGCCTGGCCGTCCCGGCGCCGGAGATAGCGCTCGAACTCCTTGGCGATCGCCTCGCCGGAGGCCTCCGGCAGCTCCGCCGTGTCCCTGGCCTCCTCCAGCGACTTGACGTACTCGGCGACCTCGCTGTCCTCGGCGGCCAGCTGGTCGACGCCGATCTGCCAGGCCCTGGCGTCCTCCGGCAGGTCGCCCAGCGGGATCCCAACCCCCAGCAGGTCCTCGAGCGAGTGCAGCAGCGCCAACGACGCCTTCGGGTTGGGCGGCTGCGCCACATAGTGCGGAACGGCGGCCCAGAGCGTCACCGCGGGCACGCCGGCGTGGGTGCACGCCTCCTGCAGGATGCCGACGATGCCGGTGGGGCCCTCGTAGCGGGACTCCTCCAGGTCGAGGCGAACCGCCAGGTCCTCGTCCGAGGTCACGCTGGTGACCGGCACCGGCCGGGTGTGCGGGGTGTCGCCGAGCAGCGCGCCGAGCACCACGACCATCTCCACGCCGAGTTCGTGCGCGAAGCCCAGGATCTCGTTGCAGAACGAACGCCAGCGCATGCTGGGCTCGATGCCGCGCACCAACACCAGGTCACGACGCTTCACCGGGCCGTTCTCCGAGCCGATCCTGACCACCGAGAGACGGGTGGTCGGCCAGGTGACGCGGCGCACCCCGCCGTCGAGCCAGATGTGCGGCCGATTGACCTGGAAGTCGTAGTAGTCCTCGGCGTCGAGAGCCGCGAACACCTCCCCCTTCCACTCCCGCTCCAGATGAGCGACCGCTGCGGAGGCGGCGTCACCCGCATCGTTCCAGCCCTCGAACGCGGCCACCATGACCGGGTCGACCAGCTCGGGAACTCCTTCGAGCTCGATCACCCAGCGCCTCCTCCCGGCCGGGCGGGAGGAAGGCCCGGCCCGGCTGCCGTATGTGTTGCGTGCGGCCCCAGCCTACGGCGTGACCGTGCCCAGACCGGAGTCCTCGTACGCATGTGCGCGGGTCAGCGGGGTCGTGGGGTTGCGCGGCTCCGTCAGGCGGCGGGCAGGCCGAGCAGGTCGGCCACCCTGGCGCGTACCTCGGGGGTGTCGAGGCCGCGGATGGTCAGGGTGGTGCGGCGACGGACCACGTCCTCCACGGTCTCGGCCCACTCGTGGTCGCGGGCGTAGACGACCTGGGCCCAGATCTCGGGCCCGTCCGGGTGGACGCGCTCGCCGAGCGCCGGGTCCGCGCGCACCAGGCGGGCGATCTCGAAGGCCAGCGAGCCGTAGTGGGTCGCGAGTTGGCGGGCCGTCAGCGGATCCATCCGGGCGCCGGGTTCGCGGTCCACGAGCAGCCGGTGCGCGACCGCGTTCGGGTTGGCGACACCGGGCAGCGGCACCCGGCGCACCAGGTCGGAGACGGGCTCCATGTCCTCGGCGAGCGGCACCGTGTGCTGGGCGGCGAGCTTGCGGAGCACCATCCGGCCGATGTGCCGGTAGGTGGTCCACTTGCCGCCGGCCACCGACAGCATGCCGCCGCGGCCCTCGGTGACCACCGTCTCGCGCCGGGCCGCCTCCACCCCGCCCGGACCGCCGGGGAGCACCCGGAGGCCGGCGAACGCGTAGGTGAGCAGCGAGCGGTCGAGCTGCTCGTCGCGGACGGAGAACGCGGCCTCGTCCAGGATCTGCCGGATGTCGGCCTCGGTGGCCCGCACCTCGGCCGGGTCGCCCTCGTACGGCTCGTCCGTGGTGCCCAGCAGCAGCTGGTCCTCCCACGGCAGCGCGAAGGTGATGCGGTACTTGTCGACCGGGGTGGCCAGCGCGGTCCGCCACGGGCTGGTGCGCCGCAGCACCAGGTGGGCGCCTTTGGAGAGCCGGATGCTGGGGGCCGCGCCCGGGTCCTCGAGACGCCGCAGGTGGTCGACCCAGGGCCCGGTCGCGTTGAGGACCAGGCGGGCGTCGACGCCGAACTCGTCGCCGCTGAGCCGGTCGCGAAGCTCGGCCCCGGTGACCCGGCCGTGGGTGAAGCGCAGCCCGACGACCTCGGCGTGGTTGAGGACGGCCGCCCCGGACTGGACGGCCGCCCGGACCGTCATCACGGCCATCCGGGAGTCGTTCATCTGGTGGTCGCCGTAGACCGCGACGGCGCGCAGGTTCTCGGTGCGCAGGGCGGGGTTGAGGGCCGCGGCCCTGGCGGGGGAGATGACGCGGCCGACGCCGTCGCCGAAGGCGGAGAGCGCGGAGTAGGCGAAGACGCCGGCGCCCAGCTTGGCGGCGCCGTGCGGCCCGCCCTTGTAGACGGGCAGGTGGAAGGTGAGCGGGTTGACCAGGTGCGGGGCGACGTCCCGGGCGAGCACCCGGCGCTCGTGGTGGTTCTCGGCCACCAGCCGGACGGCGCCGGTCTGCAGGTAGCGCAGGCCGCCGTGCACCAGCTTGGAGGAGGCGGACGAGGTGGCGCCGGCGAAGTCGCCGGCGTCCACCATCGCCACCCGCAGCCCGGACTGGGCGGCGTGCCAGGCCACCGAGGTGCCCAGGATGCCGCCGCCGACGACCAGCAGGTCCCAGGTCGCCGTGGCGAGCCGGTCGCGGGTCTCGGCCCGCCGGTCGGCCGCCGCTATCCCGGCGGGACCCGCGGTGGTGGGGGTTCCTGCGGTCGGCTGCGGGGTGTTCATGATCGTCAGTTCTCCTCGTCCAGCCAGCCCATGGTCCGCTGCACGGCCTTGAGCCAGAACTTGTACTCGCGGTCGCGCTCGGCCGCGTCCATCTGCGGGGTCCACTCGGCGGCCCGGCGCCAGTTGTGGCGCAGGTCCTCGATGTCGGTCCAGAAGCCCACCGCGAGACCCGCCGCGTAGGCGGCGCCCAGGCAGGTGGTCTCGGAGACCATCGGGCGCACCACGGGCACGTCGAGGAAGTCCGAGATGTTCTGCATCAGCAGGTTGTTGGAGGTCATCCCGCCGTCCACCTTGAGGGTGGTGAGCTCCATGCCGGAGTCCTTCTTCATGGCGTCGACGATCTCGCGGGTCTGCCAGGCGGTGGCCTCCAGCACGGCCCTGGCGATGTGCGCCTTGGTGACGTAGCGGGTGAGCCCGGAGATGACGCCCCGGGCGTCGGAGCGCCAGTAGGGGGCGAAGAGCCCGGAGAAGGCGGGCACGAAGTAGGCGCCGCCGTTGTCCTCGACGGAGCGGGCGAGGGTCTCGATCTCGGCGGCGCTGTTGATGAGGCCCATCTGGTCGCGCATCCACTGCACCAGCGCGCCGGTGATGGCGATGGAGCCCTCGAGCGCGTAGACCGGGGCCTGGTCGCCGATCCGGTAGCCGACGGTGGTGATCAGGCCGGCGTAGGAGTTGATGGCCTCGGTGCCGGTGTTCATCAGCAGGAACGTTCCGGTGCCGTAGGTGGACTTGCCCTCGCCGACGCCGAAGCAGGTCTGGCCGAAGAGCGCCGCCTGCTGGTCGCCGAGCGCCGAGGCCACCGGCACGCCGTCCAGCACGCCGCCCTTGGCCGAGCCGTACACCTCGGCCGAGGAGCGGATCTCGGGGAGCACCGAGGGCGGCACGCCGATGGAGCTGACGATCCGCTGGTCCCAGTCGAGGGTGCGCAGGTTCATCAGCAGGGTGCGGGAGGCGTTGGTGACGTCCGTGACGTGCACGCCGCCCTCGGGCCCGCCGGTCAGGTTCCAGATGACCCAGGAGTCCATGGTGCCGAAGAGCAGCTCGCCGCGGTCGGCGCGCTCCCGCAGGCCCGGGACGTTGTCCAGCAGCCAGCGGATCTTGGGGCCGGCGAAGTAGGAGGCGAGGGGGAGCCCGGTCTCCCGGCGGAAGCGGTCCTGGCCGACGTTGCGGCCCAGCTCGCGACAGAGGGCGTCGGTGCGGGTGTCCTGCCAGACGATGGCGTTGTGCACCGGCTCGCCCGTGGCCTTGTCCCACAGCAGCGTGGTCTCGCGCTGGTTGGTGATGCCGATGGCCTTGACGTGTTCGCGGGTGATGCCGGCCTTCTCCAGGGCGCCGGCCACCACCTCCTGGACGTTGGTCCAGATCTCGGCGGCGTCGTGCTCCACCCAGCCGGGCTTGGGGAAGATCTGCTCGTGCTCCTTCTGGTCGACCGAGACGATCCGGCCGTCGCGGTCGAAGACGATGCAGCGGCTCGAGGTGGTGCCCTGGTCGATGGCGGCGATGTACTCGCGCGGGGCGTCGGCGGGCTCGTGGGTTTCCGACATACGGCGGCTCCTGGTGACGGCGGGTTCGGCGGTTCGGCGGTCGGGCGGGGGAGTGGCGGCTGGGGCGGATCAGAAGAGTGCGGTGTGGATGCCGGCCGCCGCCGCGCCGCCGGCCAGCGGGCCGACCACCGGGATCCACGCGTAGCTCCAGTCGGAGCTGCCCTTGTTGGGCAGCGGCAGCAACTGGTGGACGATGCGGGGCCCCAGGTCGCGGGCCGGGTTGATGGCGTAGCCGGTGGGCCCGCCGAGCGAGAGGCCGATGCCGACGACGACGAGCGCGACCATCAGGCCGCCGGTGCCGGAGACCGTGAGCCCGTCGTTGAGGCCGATGCCGAGCACCAGCAGGACCAGGACCGTGGTGCCGATGATCTCGGTGGCCAGGTTCTGCACGGTGTTGCGGATCTCCGGGGCCGTGGAGAAGATCCCGAGCACCGGTCCCGGCTGCCCGGCGGCCGCGTCGCGCCGCTCCTCGACCTCGCGCGTCTCGTCGAACGCCTTGGCGCCGGGCGTGCGGGAGCCGCTGACGATCTCGTGGTCGCTGAGGTGCGCCTTGAAGTGGCCGTAGTAGGCGATCCAGGTGAGGAAGGCGCCCAGCATGGCGCCGACCATCTGGCCGGCGATGTAGGTGCCGAAGTTGCGCCACACGCCGGAGTCGATGGCGATGCCGAGTGTGACGGCCGGGTTCAGGTGTGCGCCGGAGAGCTGGGTGGACACGTATACGCCGGAGAGCACGCCGATGCCCCAGCCGAAGGAGATGGCCAGCCAGCCGGCGTCGAACGCCTTCGATTTCTTGAGGACGACGCCGGCGACGACGCCGGTGCCGAGCAGGATCAGTGTGGCGGTGCCGATGACCTCGCCGAAGAAGATGTCGGAGCTGGACACCCGTGACTCCTTTGTCCTTCGTCCAGGGGTTCCTGGCCGACGACCGTCCACCGTTCGACAATGTCGACCATCGAACGGCAGTTTTCTCCCCGGGGGCGCCGCCGTCAAGGGGTTGTGCGGCAGATAACCCAAGGGTGTCTGGATTGTCCTAGAAGCGGCCGGCTCCGAGGTCGCGCGACACGGAGCGCGCGCAGTCCCGCACGGCGGCCACGAGGCGTGGGTCCAGATCCTCCTGCCCCGCGGCGCCGGACCGCATACGCTCCACGGCCCCGGTGATTCCCACGGCCCCCACCGGCATTCGCCGCCGGTCCAGGATGGGCGCGGCGATGGAGGCCACCCCGTCCCAGGTCTCGCCGACGTCGCTGGCCCAGCCCCGGGAGCGCACCAGCTCCAGGTTCTCCTCGAACGCCGCGGGGTCGGTCACCGTGCGCTCCGTGATGGCGGCGAAATCGCCCTCCATCACCTCGTTGTGCGCGACGGGGTCGAAGGCCGCGAGCACCTTGCCGAGCGCGGTGCTGTGCAGCGGCTGCATGGCACCCACCTCGAGCACCTGCCGGCTGTCGTCCGGCCGGAAGACGTGGTGCACCACGAGCACGCCCCGCTGGTGCAGCACCCCGAGGTACGCCGCCTCGCCGCTGGCCCGCGCCAGGTCGTCGGTCCAGACCAGGGCGCGGGCGCGCAGCTCGTGCACGTCCAGATAGCTGTTGCCGAGCCGCAGCAGCTCGGCGCCCAGCTGGTACCTCCCCGAGGTCGGGTCCTGCTCGACGAAGCCTTCCTGCTGCAGCGTGCGCAGCAGCCCGTGCGTGGTGGCCTTGGCCAGCCCTATGGCGGAGGCGATGTCCGACAGGCCAAGGCGGCGCTCGCCGCCGGCCAGCAGGCGCAGCACGGCCGCCGCGCGTTCGAGCGACTGGATGGTCCGCGCCATGAGGTCGCCTCCCTGCTTCTCGCACCGTCCGCCCCGTGCCGGGCGTCGTTCGGCATTGTCGAACGAGAGCGGGTCATGTCGATACCCCCGGCGTCGAGAAATGAGTCTAAGACCGTCCACGGATCGGAAGGGCTCCCCGCCCGGAGGGCCCCAACCGTTACCCTGACCAGGTGCGCCCGCCCCGAGGGCAACGCCTCGCCGCCGGGCGCATAGCCGACAGCCGTCGCATCCCCGGGAGCCTCCCCATGGCCTTGTCCAGTGCCGCGTCCAGTCCCTCCACCGTCCCCCAGCCCGAGCGGGCCGCCGCCCTCCGCGAGGCCCTCGCCTCCCGGGTCGTGGTCGCCGACGGCGGCATGGGCACCATGCTCCAGGCGCAGGACCCCACCCTGGACGACTTCCAGCAGCTCGAGGGCTGCAACGAGGTCCTCAACGTCACCCGCCCCGACATCGTGGGCAACGTCCACCGCGCCTACTTCGAGGCCGGCGTCGACTGCGTCGAGACCAACACCTTCGGCGCCAACCTGAGCGCGCTCGGCGAGTACGAGATCGCCGACCGGATCGGCGAGCTCTCCGCGGCCGGCGCCGCCGTCGCCCGCGCCGTCGCCGACGAGTTCGCCGCGGCCGACGGTCGCCTGCGCTGGGTGCTCGGCTCCATGGGGCCGGGCACCAAGCTCCCCACCCTGGGGCACACCAGCTTCGCGGCCCTCAGGGACGCCTACCAGCGCAACGCGGAGGGCCTCGTCGAGGGCGGCGCCGACGCGCTGCTCGTCGAGACCTCCCAGGACCTGCTCGGCACCAAGGCCGCCGTGCTCGGCGCCCGCCGCGCGCTGACCGCCACCGGCGCCATGCTGCCGTTGATGGTGCAGGTGACCGTCGAGACCACGGGAACCATGCTGCTCGGCTCCGAGATCGGCGCCGCGCTCACCGCGCTCGAGCCCCTCGGCATCGACGTGATCGGCCTCAACTGCGCCACCGGGCCCGCCGAGATGAGCGAGCACCTGCGCTACCTGGCCCGGCACGCCGGCATCCCGATCTCCTGCATGCCCAACGCCGGGCTGCCCGTGCTCGGCAAGGACGGCGCCCACTACCCGCTCTCCCCGGGCGAGCTGGCCGACGCGCACGAGTCCTTCATCGCCGAGTTCGGCCTCTCCCTGGTCGGCGGCTGCTGCGGCACCACGCCCGAGCACCTGCGGCAGGTGGTCGAGCGCGTCGGGCGGCTCACGCCCCCGCCGCGCGACCCGAGCCCCGAGCCGGGCGCCGCGTCGCTCTACCAGACCGTGCCGTTCCGGCAGGACGCCTCCTACCTGGCGATCGGCGAGCGCACCAACGCCAACGGCTCCAAGAAGTTCCGCGAGGCCATGCTCGACGGCCGCTGGGACGACTGCGTGGAGCTGGCCCGCGAGCAGATCCGCGAGGGCGCCCACCTGCTCGACCTGTGCGTGGACTACGTCGGCCGGGACGGCGTGGCCGACATGAGCGAGCTCGCCGGCCGGCTGGCCACCGCCTCCACCCTGCCGATCGTGTTGGACTCCACCGAGCCCGCCGTGATCCGGGCCGGGCTGGAGAAGCTCGGCGGCCGCGCGGTCATCAACTCCGTCAACTACGAGGACGGCGACGGCCCCGACTCCCGGTTCGCGACCGTGACCGCCCTCGCCGTCGAGCACGGCGCCGCGCTGATGGCCCTCACCATCGACGAGACCGGCCAGGCGCGCACCCCCGAGCACAAGGTGGCCGTCGCCGAGCGGCTGATCGCCGACCTCACCGGCAACTGGGGCGTGGCCGAGCACGACATCATCATCGACTGCCTCACCTTCACCATCTGCACCGGACAGGAGGAGTCCCGCAAGGACGGCGTCAACACCATCGAGGCCATCAGGGAGCTCAAGCGGCGCCATCCCCGCGTGCAGACCACCCTCGGCCTGTCCAACATCTCCTTCGGCCTCAACCCGGCCGCCCGGCTCGTGCTGAACTCCGTCTTCCTCGACGAGTGCGTCAGGGCCGGCCTCGACTCGGCCATCGTGCACGCCGCCAAGATCCTGCCCATCGCCAGGATCGAGCCCGAGCACGTCGAGGTCGCCCTCGACCTGATCTACGACCGGCGGCGCGAGGGCTACGACCCCCTCCAGCGCTTCCTGCAGCTCTTCGAGGGCGTGGACGCCAAGTCCATGCGGGCCGGCAAGACCCAGGAGCTCCTCGCCCTGCCGCTCGAGGAGCGGCTCAAGCGCCGCATCATCGACGGCGAGCGCAACGGCCTGGAGGCCGACCTGGACGAGGCGCTGGCCCAGCGCCCGGCCCTGGAGATCGTCAACGACACGCTGCTCGCCGGCATGAAGATCGTCGGCGAACTGTTCGGCTCGGGCCAGATGCAGCTGCCGTTCGTGCTCCAGTCCGCCGAGGTGATGAAGCAGGCGGTCGCCCACCTCGAACCCCACATGGAGAAGACGGGGGACGCAGGGAAGGGCACCATCGTGCTGGCCACCGTGCGCGGCGACGTCCACGACATCGGCAAGAACCTCGTCGACATCATCCTCACCAACAACGGCTACACCGTCGTCAACCTCGGCATCAAGCAGCCCGTCGGCGCCATCCTCGACGCGGCCGCCGAGCACCGCGCCGACGTCATCGGGATGTCGGGGCTGCTGGTGAAGTCCACGGTGATCATGAAGGAGAACCTGGAGGAGCTGAACCGGCGCGGCATGGCCACCGACTACCCGGTGATCCTCGGCGGCGCCGCCCTGACCCGCGCCTACGTCGAGCAGGACCTGCACGAGATCTACGAGGGCGAGGTCCGCTACGCCAGGGACGCCTTCGAGGGGCTGCGGCTGATGGACGCTCTGGTCGCCGTCAAGCGCGGCGTGCCCGGCGCCACCCTGCCCGAGCTGAAGAAGCGGCGGGTGGCGGCCCGCCCCCGGGCCGAGGTCGTGGAGACCGGGGCCGAGCCGGCGCCGCGCCGCTCGGCCACCGCCACCGACGTGCCGATCCCGACCCCGCCCTTCCTCGGCACCCGGGTCGTCAAGGGCATCCCGCTGAAGGACTACGCGGCCTGGCTCGACGAGGGCGCGCTGTTCAAGGGGCAGTGGGGCCTCAAAGCCGCCAGGGACGGCGGCCCCGACCACGCCGAACTCGTGGAGACCGAGGGCCGGCCCAGGCTGCGCGGCTGGCTGGACCGGCTGCACACCGACAGCCTGCTCGAGGCCGCCGTGGTCTACGGGTACTTCCCCTGCCACGCCGAGGGCGACGACCTGGTCATCCTCGACGAGGACGGCAAGGAGCGCACCCGCTTCACCTTCCCCCGCCAGCGTCGCGGCCGCCACCTCTGTCTGGCCGACTTCTTCCGCCCGGCCGAGTCCGGCGAGACGGACGTGGTGGCCCTGCAGACCGTCACCATCGGTCCCCGGGTCAGCCAGGCCACCGCCGAGCTGTTCGCCGCCGACTCCTACCGCGACTACCTGGAGCTCCACGGCCTCTCCGTGCAGCTCGCCGAGGCCCTGGCCGAGTACTGGCACGCCCGGGTCCGCGCCGATCTCGGCATCGCGGGGGGCGACCCGGCCGAGCTCGACGGCATGTTCCGCACCGAGTACCAGGGCTGCCGCTACTCCCTGGGCTACCCGGCCTGTCCCGACCTCGCGGACCGGGCCAAGATCGCCCAGCTCCTGGACTCGGAGCGGATCGGCGTCACCCTGTCCGAGGAGTTCCAGCTCGACCCGGAGCAGTCCACGGACGCGATCATCCTTCACCACCCGGAAGCCAACTATTTCAACGCACGCTAACCCGATCGGGCGTACTGGACCGGCAGGCACTCGTCGGATTTTCACCGGCAAAGTAAACTGATCGGTCCGGAACAGGCCGGTCGTCTCCCGCAGACGGCCGGCCTTCCTGCCCCCGTGGAGGTGTGCGGATGACGTCTTCCTACCAGGTCGTCGACGCCCGGCTGTCCCTCGGCCCGACCCCGCAGGCCGTCCTGCTCGACATGGACGGCACCCTGGTCGACACCGAGGGCTTCTGGTGGGACGCCGAGGTCGAGGTGTTCGCCGACCTCGGGCACGTCCTGGCCGACGAACACCGCCAGGTCGTGGTCGGCGGCCCCATGACCCGCAGCGCCGGCTACCTGATCGAGGTCACCGGCGCCGACATCACCCTGGACGAGGTCCGCGACCTGCTCAACGCGGCGTTCCTGCGCCGCCTCGACCGGGGCGTGCCGCTGATGCCGGGCGCCCGCCGGCTGCTGCTCGAACTGTCCGCGCACCGCGTCCCCACCGCGCTGGTCTCGGCCTCGCACCGCACCGTCATCGACCGGATGCTGCGTTCGCTCGGCGCCGAGCACTTCACCCTCACGGTCGCCGGCGACGAGCTGTCCCGCACCAAGCCGCACCCCGACCCCTACCTGACCGCCGCCGCCCGGCTCGGCGCCGACCCCACCAGGTGCGTCGCCATCGAGGACACCGTCACCGGCGTGGCCTCCGCCGAGGCCGCCGGCTGCCGGGTGGTCGCGGTGCCCTCCGTGGCCCCGATCCCGCCCGCCGCGGGGCGTACCGTGATCGCCTCCCTCGAACAGGTCGACCTGGCCTTCCTGCGCGGCCTCCCCGCCCCCGTCGCGGCCACCCCGCTCGGCCCGGCCGGCGCGATCGACCTCGGGCCCGAGCCGTCCCCGGTCGGCCCGTGAGCTTCCTCACCACCGGCCATCCGCCCCGGCCCTGACGTTAGGGTCGATCCGTGAGCAGAGCAGGACGAGGACGGCACCGGTGAGAAAGCACGTTTCCCGGCCGGCACTCCCGCTGGTCGCGGTCGCCGCCGCCGGCCTGCTCGGCGGCTGCCTGGCGGGCGGCGAGGACGGCCCCGGCAGCGGCGAACCGATCGTGGTCGGCATGACCGACGCCGTGCCGGCCACCGACCCCGCCGCCGGTTACGACCCGGGTTCCTGGTTGGTCTTCAACAACGTCTTCCAGTCGCTGCTCAGCTTCCCGCCGGGCGGCGTCGAGCCCCAGCCCGAGGCCGCCGAGCAGTGCGGCTTCACCGACCGGGCCAGCCGCCGCTTCACCTGCACCCTCCGCGACGACCTCACCTTCAGCAACGGCGACGAGCTCACCTCCGAGGACGTCAGGTTCTCCTTCGAGCGCACGCTGCGCATCGACGACCCGAGCGGCCCCGCCGTGCTGCTCGGCTCCATAGACCGCATCGACACCCCCGACGAGCACACGGTCACCTTCCACCTCAACCGGCCGGACGCGACCTTCCCGCAGAAGATCGCCTCCGGAGCCGGCTCCATCGTCAACCACCGCGAGTACCCGGCCGACGACCTGCGCACCGACGGCCGGGCGAGCGGTTCCGGCGCCTACACCCTGGAGAGCGTCGACGCGGCCGAGGCCGTGTTCGCCGTCAACCCCGACTACCGCGGTCCGGCCCAGCACAGGAACTCCGGGGTGACCCTGCGCTTCTTCGACGGCGACCAGCGCGCCCTGCGCGAGGCCGTCACCGACGGCGGCGTCGACGTCGCCTACCGCGGGCTGAGCGCCACCGACACCGCCGAGCTCGACGCGGCGGCCCGCTCCGGCCGCGGCGAGGGGGTCAAGGTCGTCGACGGCTCGAGCGCCGAGGCCCAGTACCTCGTCTTCAACGTCGACGACCCGGTCGCCGGCCGCCCCGGGGTCCGCCAGGCCGTCGCCTGGCTGCTCGACCGCACCGCCCTGGCCAGGGACGTCTACCAGCGCACCGTCGAACCGCTCTACTCGGTCGTCCCCGCCGGGATCACCGGCCACAACACCGCGTTCTACGACACCTACGGCGACGAGCCCGACCGCGCGCGGGCCGAGGCCGCGCTGCGGGCCGAGGACATCACCGGGCCCGTCGAGCTCACCCTGTGGGTCACCCCGGCGCGGTTCGGCCCCGACACCGAGGCCGCCTTCGAACACATCGCCGCCCAGCTCGACGCCAGCGGGCTGTTCGACACCACCGTCCGCAGCGTCGACGCCGACGAGTTCGCCCGCGGCGTGACCGATGGCGACTACGGCGCCTACGTGCGCGGCTGGGTGCCCGACTACCCGGACCCCGACAACTTCACCGAGCCCTTCTTCGGCCCCGACGGTGTGCTGGGCGGCGGCTACCGCAGCGACCGGATCACAGGCGAGTTGATCCCACGCACCGAGCGCCAGCCGGACCGCGCCGAGACGGTCGACGACTTCGGCGAGATCCAGGACATCGTCGCCGAGGACCTGCCCCTGATCCCGATCTGGCAGGGCAGGCAGTACGCCGTCGCCGGCGAGGACGTCAGCGGGCTCCAGTGGTCCCTCGACGCCTCCACCGTCTTCCGCTTCTGGGAGATCGGCAGGACTTCCTGACGGCCGCTAGACGCCGGGGCGCACCAGGCCGCTCTCGTAGGCGTAGACCGCCGCCTGCACCCGGTCGCGCAGCCCCAGCTTGGTCAGCACGTGCCCCACGTGGGTCTTGACCGTCGTCTCGCTGACGAACAGGTCGGCCGCGATCTCCGCGTTGGAGAGACCACGCGCCACCAGCTTCAGCACCTCGACCTCGCGCTCGGTCAGCGTGCTCAGCGCGTCCGGGACCGGTGACTCGCCCGAGGGCAGCTTCTCCGCGTACATGTCGAGCAGCCGCCGCGTCACGCTGGGCGCGAGCATCGCCTCGCCGGCCGCCACCACCCGGATCGCCTGGACCAGCTCGGCCGCAGGCGCGTCCTTCAGCAGGAAGCCGCTGGCGCCGGCCCGCAGCGCCTCCACCACGTACTCGTCCAGGTCGAAGGTGGTCAGCACCAGTACCTTGACCGGCCCGTCCTTCGCGGGCCCGGTGATCTGCCGCGTCGCCTCCACGCCGTCCATCCGCGGCATCCTGATGTCCATCAGCACCACGTCCGGCTGCAACGCCCGCACCTGCTCCAGGGCCTGCACCCCGTCGCCGGCCTCCCCGACCACGGCCACGTCGTGCTCCGCCTCCAGGATCATCCGGAAACCGGTGCGCAGCAGCGGCTGGTCGTCCACCAGCAGAACGCGGATCGGCATGGGCCACCCATCGTCGGCGGGAACCGGCCGGCGCCCCACGACGCGGCCGGCGGCGCGACGCGCCGGGCACCATTCTCACTCACGGCAGCGACTCGGCCGCCCCCGGCCGGGTCTGCTCGGGAAGCTCCACCGGCAGCGCCGGCTGGATCATCAGCGGATAGGGCGGGGGAGTGCCGCCGAACTCCGGGCAGCGCGCCTTGTGGTCGCACCAGTCGCAGAGCCGCGTGGGGTTCGGCCGCCAGTCCCCCGACTCGGTGGCCCGCCGGATCGCCTCCCACAGCGCCATCAACTTGCGCTCCACGCTCCGCAGGTCCGACTCGTCGGGGTCGTACGTGAGGACCTCGCCGCTGCCCAGGTAGACCAGCTGGAGCCGGCGCGGCACGGTGCCGCGCAGCCGCCACAGCACCAGCGCGTAGAACTTCATCTGGAACAGCGCCTCGTTCTCGAACCGCGGACCGGGCGCCTTGCCCGTCTTGTAGTCCACGATCCGCACCTCGCCGGTGGGCGCCACGTCCACCCGGTCGATCACCCCGCGCAGCCTGAGCCCCGACTCCAGGCGGGTCTCCACGAACAACTCGCGCTCGGCCGGCTCCAGACGCCCCGGATCCTCGAGCGAGAACCAGCGCTCGACCAGGGCCTCGGCCTCCGCCAGCCAGCCGGCCAGACGCGCCTCGTCCACCCCGGCCCCGTCGGCGTCCTCGGCGCGGAACAGGCCGGCCAGCTCGGGCCGCTTGGCCAACAGCCGCTCCCACTCGCGCACCACCATCGCCCGCGCCCTGGGCGCCACCCGCTGCCCGGGCGGCATGTCGAAGACCCGCTCCAGCACGGCGTGCACCACCGTGCCCCGCGTCGCGGCGGCACTGGGCGCCTCCGGCAGTTTGTCGATCACCCGGAAGCGGTACAGCAGGGGACACTGCATGAAATCCGCGGCTCTCGACGGGGACAGTGAGTTGGGAGGCGTGGCGGTGGACCCAGTCATGGAGCGAACCCTACGGCGCGTCACTGACACGCGGGCGGCATACCATCGACGGCAGAGCCCGCGCGCAGGCACGATCGACGTCGCGGCGGCCTTCGCGCGCGAGGACACAAGGCAACGAGGGGAACTGGTGGGAGACTCGGAGACGGACCGGACACCGCGGGCCGAGGGCCGGCAGGCCGACGCCCGGGAGCCGCGGCGCCAGGAGGGCGCCGGCGGCGGGTTCCTGATGGGGAGGGTCTATGGCGTTCCGGTCTACGTGGCCCCCAGCTGGTTCCTGGTCGCTGCGCTCATCACCTGGTTCTTCGGCAACCAGCTCGACCGCGTGCTGCCGGAACTCGGCGGCGGCCGCTACCTGGTCTCGCTCTTCTTCGCGGTGGCCTTCTACGCCTCGGTGCTCGTCCACGAGCTCGCCCACACCGTGGCCGCGATCCGCTTCGACCTGCCGGTCCGCAGGATCCAGCTCCAGTTCTTCGGCGGAGTCTCCGAGATCGAGAAGGAGTCCCAGACCCCGGGGCGCGAGTTCGTGCTCGCCGGCGTCGGCCCGCTGCTCTCGCTGGTGCTCGCCGGCGTCTTCTACCTCGGCATGCTGCTGGTCGACTCCGACACCGTGCCCGGGGTGCTGCTCGCCGGCCTGATGATCTCCAACCTGATCGTCGCCGTCTTCAACCTGCTGCCCGGGCTCCCGCTGGACGGCGGCCGGATGCTGCGCGCCGTCGTGTGGAAGGTCTCGGGCAGCCCGATGACCGGCACCGTCGCCGCCGCCTGGACCGGCCGGGTGCTCGCCGTCGCCGTGCTAATCGGCTTTCCGCTCGCCACCCACCTGGGCTCGCCCGAGCGTGAGTCGTTCACCGGTCTTGAGACGCTGACCGACGCGCTGCTCGCCGCGATCCTGGCCGCGATCATCTGGACCGGCGCCGGCAACAGCCTCCGCATGGCCAGGCTCCGTGAGCGGCTGCCCGGGCTCAACGCCCGCGCCCTCACCCGCCGGGCCGTGCCGGTCACGGGCGAGATGCCGCTCTCCGAGGCGCTGCGCCGGGCCAACGACGCGGGCGCCCGCGCCCTCGTGGTGGTCGACGGCCAGGGTGCCCCGGTCTCCGTGGTCCGCGAGGCCGGCATCGCCGGCGTCCCCCAGCACCGCCGCCCCTGGGTCCCGGTCAGCACACTCGCCCAGGACCTCACCGAGGGGATGCGGGTGCCGGCCGGGCTCACCGGCGAGGGCCTGCTCGACCACCTGCGGGCCACCCCCGCCACCGAGTACCTGGTGGTCGAGGAGACCGGCGAGATCTACGGCGTGCTCTCCACCAGCGATGTCGAGCGCGCCTTCATCGACGCCATGGCCCGGCCCGCCGCGTTCCCCTCCCGCCCGCCGGCCGCCGGCTCCTGAGCCGGTCGGGCGCCGCCCTCCGGCCGGCGGCGGCCCAGGCGCCCCCGGGCGTGACCAGCCATGACGGCGCCGCGGCCTGAAGGGGGGCGCGTTGCGGCTCTTCCAACGGAGCGCCTAAGGTTGCCCGCATGTCCGAACCGACCGGTGCGGCCCGCCGACGCGGGCCCTTCAAGGTCGGGGACCAGGTCCAGCTGACCGATCCCAAGGGACGCCACTACACCTTCACGCTCGAAGCGGGGAAGAGCTTCCACACCCACAAGGGAGCCTTTCCCCACGACGAGCTGATCGGTGCCCCCGAGGGCACGGTCGTGCGCACCACTGGGAACGTCGACTATCTCGCGCTGCGCCCCCTGCTCCCCGACTACGTCCTGTCCATGCCACGCGGCGCCGCCGTGGTCTACCCGAAGGACGCGGGCCAGATCCTGGCCATGGCCGACATCTTCCCCGGTGCCCGGGTCGTCGAGGCCGGCGTCGGCTCGGGCTCGCTGAGCACCTTCCTGCTGCGCGCCATCGGCGACCAGGGCATGCTCCACTCCTACGAGCGCCGCGAGGACTTCGCGCGGATCGCCCAGGAGAACGTCGCCCGGTACTTCGGCGGCCCGCACCCCGCCTGGCGGGTCACGGTCGGCGACCTCCAGGACAACCTCTCCGACACCGACGTGGACCGCGTCATCCTCGACATGCTCGCCCCCTGGGAGTGCCTGGACCCGGTCGCCAAGGCGCTGGTCCCCGGCGGGATCCTGTGCGCCTACGTGGCCACCACCACGCAGCTGGCCCGCACCGTCGAGACCATCCGCGAGCACGGCGCGTTCAACGAGCCCACGGCCTGGGAGACCATGGTCCGCACCTGGCACGTCGAGGGCCTGGCCGTCCGTCCGGACCACCGGATGATCGGCCACACCGGCTTCCTGCTCACCGCCCGCCGGCTCGCCGACGGCGTGGTCCCGCCCCGGCGCAGGCGCCGCCCGGCGCCCGGCGCGTACGGCGCCGACTACACGGGCCCAGGCGGGCAGAGCGGACAGGGCGGGCAGAACGGCGCGGAGGACGCGGAGGGCGCCTGACGGTCCTTCGGAAACGGCACCCCGCCGTTCACCTGACGGGCTCCCTGTGGCACGATGCCGTGCACCTGCCGGCGGGCAGGGTCCGGCATCGTGTCCACTCCCCTCGCGTCCCCCTGGAGTCCTCCGCGTGCTTCCGGCAGGCAACGACCTCCCGCACACCCGCACCCGCCTGACCCACTGGTTCGTCACCGCGGCCGCGCTCGCCCTGGTGACCGGTGGCGCGGCCCTCATCGAGCCCGCCGGCGCCACCGCGCCGGCCGCGGCGCCCGCGCCCGAGCCCGCCGCCGAGGAGGCGGAGGAGGCCGAGGGAGCGGTCGAGGAACCGGCGGCGCCTGCGCCCGCACCCGACGCGGAGGCCGCCGACTACCCGGTGGACTGCGGTCCGCTCGAGGTCGTCGTCATCGACCGGGCCGAGGTGGACGTGCAGGCCGACGGCCGGCCGGAGACCGTCGCCGTGGTCCGCTGCGACGCCGGCTCCGGATCCCCGCCCAACGGCGTCTACCTGCTCACCGCGCCCGCCGAGACCGGCGCGCCGCCCACCGTGGCCGGCACTCTGGTCGACCCGACCGAGCGGATGACCGTCGAGCGGCTCGAGGTGCGCGGCTCCGACATCGCCGTCCGGCTGCTCGGCTACTCCTCGTCCGACGTCCCGAGCTGCTGTCCCGACCTGCGCCGCGACATCACCTGGACATGGCGCGACGGCCGCCTGGAACCGCACGCCGCGCCCGTCGCCCCCGACAGCGTCTAGCTCCCCTGGTCCTCCGCGTCCGGGCCGAACACCTCGGTCCGGTCCGCCACCCGGCGCACGTGGATGCACTGACCAGGGCAGTCCTTCGCGGACTCGGCCACCTCGCGCAGCAGCGGGAGCGGAACCCGCGCCGTCGCGCCCGGCTCGGTCAGCAGCTCCGCCTCCTGCCCGATGGGCGCCGGCGGCTTCACATAGGCCAGGCCGTCGATGTCGAGCTCGAACACCTCGGGCGCGTACTGGGCGCAGATCCCATCGCCGGTGCAGAGGTCCTGATCGATCCAGACCTCGAGCTCCTCGGTCGCCTCGTCCCGCACGGTCATCTGGCCTACCGTTCCTCGTGTACCCACTACGTGTCGCCTGCGTCAAACTGCGGCAAAGAGAGCCGTCCCTGACGGGTGTTGACCGCTTACGACCATACAGCGGGCCGCTTTCCGGCGTGGCGGGGTGGGTATTCCCCTGGCGTGAGGGAGTGCGCAAGGGTGAAGATCGGACACACCCCGACCGTCTTTTTGATCTAGGGGTTTCGAACTGCACCGGTCCAGGTAGGGTCTGGAAGCGTCCAGCTCCCCTTGGAGGAGGTGAGGACCGTGGTATCCCAGAACGACGACATCAACCGCGGCGACCGGCCCGGTCGAGGGTCCGACGACCCGGCCCGGCGGGTGGCCGATCTAGAGCAGGAGATCACCGTCCTGCGCCGCAAGCTGGCCGACTCTCCGCGCCACACTCGGATTCTCGAGGAGCGGATCGTCGAGCTGCAGACCAACCTGGCGGGTGTCTCCGCGCAGAACGAGCGTCTGGCGAGCACCCTGCGCGAGGCCCGCGACCAGATCGTCGCCCTCAAGGAAGAGGTCGACCGCCTGGCGCAGCCCCCCTCGGGTTTCGGCGTCTTCCTGCGCGGCAACGAGGACGGTACCGCCGACATCTTCACCGGCGGCCGCAAGCTCCGGGTCAACGTCAGCCCCGGCATCGAACTCGACGACCTGCGGCGTGGCCAGGAGGTCATGCTCAACGAGGCGCTCAACATCGTCTCCGCGATGGAGTTCGAGAGCGCCGGGGACATCGTCACCCTCAAGGAGGTCCTCGAGGACGGCGAGCGCGCCCTGGTGGTCGGGCACACCGACGAGGAGCGCGTCGTCCGGCTCGCCGACCCCCTGATGGACGTGACGCTGCGGGCCGGCGACGCCCTGCTGCTCGAAC
Organism: Streptomyces sp. NPDC127098; assembly: GCF_042722465.1. Taxonomy (NCBI): domain Bacteria; kingdom Bacillati; phylum Actinomycetota; class Actinomycetes; order Kitasatosporales; family Streptomycetaceae; genus Streptomyces; species Streptomyces sp. NPDC127098. The sequence goes on along the minus strand of NZ_JBHXFJ010000027.1, from coordinate 5,109 downwards.
CGCGCTCCGGCTACGTCTACGAGGTCGTGCCCAAGAGCGAGGTCGAGGAGCTGATCCTCGAAGAGGTCCCCGACATCGACTACACGCAGATCGGCGGCCTCGGCGGGCAGATCGAGCTCATCCGCGACGCGGTCGAGCTGCCCTACCTCTACCCCGACCTGTTCCGCGAGCACGAGCTGCGCCCGCCCAAGGGCGTCCTGCTCTACGGCCCGCCCGGATGCGGCAAGACGCTGATCGCCAAGGCGGTGGCGAACTCGCTGGCCAAGAAGGTGGCCGAGGTCACCGGCAAGCCCGCGGGGAAGAGCTTCTTCCTCAACATCAAGGGCCCCGAGCTGCTCAACAAGTACGTCGGCGAGACCGAGCGGCACATCAGGCTGGTCTTCCAGCGGGCCCGGGAGAAGGCGAGTGAGGGTACGCCCGTCATCGTCTTCTTCGACGAGATGGACTCCCTCTTCCGCACCCGCGGCTCGGGTGTCAGCTCGGACGTCGAGAACACGATCGTTCCCCAGCTGCTCTCGGAGATCGACGGCGTGGAGGGCCTGGAGAACGTCATCGTCATCGGCGCCTCCAACCGGGAGGACATGATCGACCCGGCGATCCTGCGCCCAGGCCGGCTCGACGTGAAGATCAAGATCGAACGCCCGGACGCCGAGGCCGCCAAGGACATCTTCTCCAAGTACCTCGCGCCGCGTCTGCCGCTGCACGCCGACGACCTCGGCGAGCACAACGGGAACGCGGACGCCACGGTCGCCGGAATGATCCAGACCGTGGTCGAGCAGATGTACGCCGAAACGGAGGAGAACCGCTTCCTCGAGGTGACCTACGCCAACGGCGACAAGGAAGTCCTCTACTTCAAGGACTTCAACTCCGGCGCCATGATCGAGAACATCGTGGACCGGGCCAAGAAAATGGCCATCAAGGATTTCCTCGACCACAACCAGAAGGGTCTGCGCGTCTCCCATCTTCTCGCCGCCTGCGTGGACGAGTTCAAGGAGAACGAGGACCTGCCGAACACCACCAACCCGGACGACTGGGCTCGCATCTCCGGAAAGAAGGGCGAGCGGATCGTCTTCATCCGCACCCTGGTCACCGGAAAGCAGGGCGGCGACACCGGTCGCTCCATCGACACGGTGGCGAACACGGGTCAGTACCTGTAGGACGCGTCCGACGCGTCGGCGTCCGGCTGCGGGGCACGCCACGGCGGCCCCGCAGCCGGGCGTTTTCCCCTCGGGGGCGCCCGCCGGGCGCCCGCCACGTCAGTCCAAGGAAACCCGCAGTGACCTCCTCACCGCAGCCCGTGTCGCCTAGGCTCGTAGGCAGCGACGGGTCGGTGCAGGACCGCCACCGGGCAAGGAGGGCCGCATGACTGTACGGCGAGTGATGGGCATCGAGACCGAGTACGGCGTGTCCGTCCCCGGCCACCCGAACGCCAACGCCATGCTCACCTCCTCCCAGGTCGTCAACGCCTACGCGGCCGCGATGCACCGCGCCAGGCGCGCTCGTTGGGACTTCGAGGAGGAGAACCCGCTGCGCGACGCCAGGGGCTTCGACCTGGCCAGGGAGAACGCGGACGCGAGCCAGCTCACCGACGAGGACATCGGCCTGGCCAACGTCATCCTCACCAACGGCGCCCGCCTCTACGTCGACCACGCCCACCCGGAGTACAGCTCACCCGAGACGACCAACCCGCTGGACGCGGTGCTGTGGGACAAGGCCGGCGAGCGGGTCATGGCCGAGGCAGCCCGCCGCGCAGCCGAGGTGCCCGGCGCCCAGCCGATCATGCTCTACAAGAACAACACCGACAACAAGGGCGCCTCCTACGGCACCCACGAGAACTACCTGATGAAGCGGGAGACGCCGTTCTCGGAGATCGTGCGCCACCTGACGCCGTTCTTCGTCTCCCGCCAGGTCGTCTGCGGCGCCGGCCGGGTCGGCATCGGCCAGGACGGCAGCGAGCACGGCTTCCAGCTGAGCCAGCGTGCCGACTACTTCGAGGTCGAGGTCGGTCTCGAGACCACGCTGAAGCGCCCCATCATCAACACCAGGGACGAGCCGCACGCGGACGCCGAGCGCTACCGCAGGCTGCACGTGATCATCGGGGACGCCAACCTGTCCGAGATCTCCACCTACCTCAAGCTGGGCACCACGGCGCTGGTGCTCTCCATGATCGAGGACGGCTTCATCGCGGTCGACCTGGCCGTCGACCAGCCCGTGCGCACCCTGCACCGGGTCAGTCACGACCCGTCGCTGAAGCAGCTGGTCACCCTGCGCAACGGCCGGACGCTCACCGCGGTCCAGCTCCAGATGCAGTACTACGAGCTGGCCAGGAAGTACGTCGAGGAGCGGTGGGGCGTCGACGCCGACCCGCAGACGGCTGACGTGCTCGCCCGCTGGGAGGACGTCCTCACCCGGCTCGAGAGCGATCCGATGAGCCTGGCGGGGCAGCTTGACTGGGTGGCCAAGCGGGAGCTCATGGAGGGCTACCGGCGGCGCGACGGCCTCGGCTGGGACGCCGCGAGGCTCCACCTCGTGGACCTCCAGTACGCCGACGTCAGGCCCGACAAGGGCCTGTACAACCGGCTGGCGGCCCGGGGGCGGATGACCAGGCTGCTGGCCGACGAGGACGTCCTGCGGGCCCAGGTCGCCCCGCCCGAGGACACCAGGGCCTATTTCAGGGGGCGCTGCCTCGAGCAGTACGCGGACGACGTCGCCGCCGCCTCCTGGGACTCGGTGATCTTCGACCTCCCCGGTCGGGACTCGCTCCAGCGGGTACCCACCATGGACCCGCTGCGGGGCACGAAGGAGCACGTCAAGGACCTGCTCGACCGCAGCGCCACCGCCGAGGACCTGGTCAGGTCGCTCTCCGGAGGCTGATTCCCCGTTGATCAGGGAATCATGGAGATGGCCCCCCTGGGCGATGTGGCGATCGGGGAGCCGATGTCGGTCCCGGCTAGTAGGGTCTGATCTTGATACGTCTGATACGTCGAGTCTGAGCAGGGGTGAGGGAGATGGCGACCAAGGACACCGGCGGCGGCCAGCAGAAGTCGTCGCGCACCAGCGAGGAGACCGAGGAGCAGGCACCGGAGGCAGAGGTCTCCGAGGAGCTCAAGGAGCGGCAGGAGGCGCTGACGGACGACGTCGACTCCGTCCTGGACGAGATCGACGAGGTGCTGGAGTCCAACGCGGAGGACTTCGTGCGCAGCTTCGTCCAGAAGGGCGGCCAGTAGGCCGCCGCCACCGCGCCGCGAAGCCCTCGTGGCCCATGTGGATCATGAGTGTTTGACGGGTAGGGTCCGTGGCGTACCGCGCCGCTGCCCCGGCCGCTCCGCCGACCGGGGCAGCGGACCGTTCACGACCTGGAAGGAATCCTGTGGCAGCCAACTCCCATGACCAGGGGCGACTCCCGGCGGCCTTCCTGCGGCCGGGGTCCTCCTCTTTCCTGGACTTCCTCTCCGACCACGCGCCCGAGCGGCTGCCCGGCAACCGCGTGCTGCCGCCCGTGGAGGGCGCGTTGGAGACGGTGCACGGCACCACCATCGTGTCCGCCGTCTTCGCGGGCGGCGTGGTGCTCGCCGGCGACCGGCGGGCCACCATGGGCAACATGATCGCCCAGCGGGACGTCCAGAAGGTCTTCCCGGCCGACGAGTACTCGGCGGTCGGCATCGCCGGCACCGCCGGGCTCGCCGTCGAGCTGGTCAAGCTGTTCCAGCTGGAGCTCGAACACTTCGAGAAGGTCGAGGGCCACGTGCTGTCGCTCGAGGGCAAGGCCAACCGGCTGTCCACGATGATCCGCGGCAACCTGGGCATGGCCATGCAGGGCCTGGCCGTGGTCCCGCTGTTCGCCGGCTACGACCTGGAGCGAGGCAGGGGCCGCATCTTCTCCTACGACGTGACCGGCGGCCGTACCGAGGAGCTGGGCTTCGCCGCCGTCGGCTCGGGATCGATCTTCGCGCGCGGCTCGCTCAAGAAGCTGCACCGCGACGACCTCTCCGAGGAGCAGACGGTCACGGCCGTCGTGCAGGCGCTCTACGACGCCGCCGACGACGACTCCGCCACCGGCGGACCCGATCTGACCCGGCGGATCTTCCCCATCGTCGCGGTGATCACCGAGGATGGGTTCCGCAGGCTCTCCGAGGCGGAGATCTCGGAGGTCGCCGGGACCGTGCTCGAGGGGCGCCTGCAGCTGCCCAACGGGCCCCAGGCACCGGTGCTCTAACCGCCCGGCGCGCCGGACCACGTCCGGGGGCGCCGGGCAGACTGCCGTGAAGACCTACGACGACGGACTTTGAAGGGACGAACGCCGGTGTCGACGCCGTTCTATGTCTCACCCCAGCAGGCCATGGCGGACCGTGCCGAGTACGCCCGCAAGGGCATCGCGCGCGGGCGCAGCCTGGTCGTGCTGCAGTACGCCGACGGCATCGTGTTCGTCGCCGAGAACCCCTCGCGCGCGCTGCACAAGGTGAGCGAGATCTACGACCGGATCGCCTTCGCGGCGACCGGCAAGTACAACGAGTACGAGAGCCTCCGCATCGGCGGCACCCGCTACGCCGACCTGCGCGGTTACACCTACGACCGGGCGGACGTCACGGCCCGCGGGCTCGCCAACCTCTACGCCCAGACCCTGGGCAACATCTTCTCCAGCGCGGCCGAGAAGCCCTACGAGGTCGAGCTGTTGGTCGCCGAGGTCGGCGAGACCCCGGCGGACGACGAGATCTACCGGCTGCCGCACGACGGCTCGATCATCGACGAGCACGGCTCGGTCGCGGTCGGCGGCAACGCGGACCAGATCAGCAGCTACCTGAGCCAGCGTCACCAGGACGGGATGAGCCTGGGCGAGGCGCTGCGCCTCGCCGTGGAGGCCCTGTCCCGGGAGAGCAACGGCTCCGAGCGGGCGCTGACCTCGGACCAGCTGGAGGTGGCGGTCCTGGACCGCACCAGGCCGCAGCAGCGGAAGTTCAAGCGGGTGCTGGGAGCGCAGCTCGCGCGCCTGCTCGAGGAGTCGGCTCCGGCCGAGGGCGGCGAGGAGGCCGAGGGCGCGGCCGAGGGCGGCGAGGAGTAGCCCCCCGCCCGCGTGGTTCTACGGCCCCGCCGCCGGCGGGGCCGTAGAAC
>NZ_JBHXFJ010000026.1:0-98088 GCF_042722465.1 Streptomyces sp. NPDC127098 | reverse complement strand
CCCTCGCCGCCCCCGCGCCGGGCGGCGGCCTCGGGCGCGTCGAGCGGCTCGAAGCGCACCACCAGCCAGGACCGCACCGCGACCGGGCGGCCGCCGGTGGGGAGTTGGCGGTAGGCGACGGTGGGCTGGAAGCGGTGGTGGAAGTCCCGGGACCAGACGCCGAACCGCTCCACCACCAGCTGCGCCGCCGCCGGCCTGGCCGGGTCGTCGGCCAGCCACCTGGCCACGATCCCGGCGGGCAGCGCGGGCAGCGTGCCGCCGGGGAACGCGGCGACGGCGGCGTGGCCGCGGCCGTCGGACAGCACGCCGAGCCCTCCCCCAGGTCCTTGGGGGCCTGGGAGGTGCCCCCAGCCGCCGGGGGTGTTGCGGTCGGCGAACTCCGTGACGGTCAGGGCCGGCAGCAGCGACCGCGCCACGCCGAGGCCCCTGGCGCGCGGCGCGGTCGGCGGCGCCACGGCCAGCCTGCCGCGCCGCAGCCTGGCCAGCAGGCGCCGGTCGGCCCACTCCCCACGGAACCGCGCCAGCGCGGCCAGCGCGAGCAGCGCCCCGGCGCCGACGACGGCGTACCCCCAGTTGCCCCAGGCGCCCCGCGCCGCGAGACCAGCGGCGACGCCGCCGAGCCCGGTCTCCACGGCCACCAGCCGGGCGCGGCCGAACCCGAGGCGCCGGAACCCGAGTCGAAGTCTCCTGGTGCTCATTCGGCCTCACCCCTCCGCTCCTCGGCCGCCGCCTCCGGATCGAGGACGGGACCGGCCGGCAGCAGCGCCACATAGGCCGTGGGCATGGACGGCGCCGCGTCCGGGTCGTACCCCAGCCGCTCCACGGCGTCCGGCGAGGCGAACGGGTAGGCCGTGCCGCCGTCGGTGACCAGCGTGTGGGTGCCGCCCGCGCCGCCCGAGGTCGCGGCGCGCACCACGGCGCCCGAGCCGGCCGGCAGGTAGATCCGGTCCAACAGGCCGAGCCGGCCGCCGTCCAGGGCCGCCACGGGCGGGGTGCCCTCGGGTTCCGGCATGGTCGGCGGCAGGTGCACGGTCGCCCGCCAGGGCACGTCGCCCGGCACGCTGCCCGGCGGGGTGGAGACGCAGACGGGCTGGTTGCGCTCCGGTGCCAGCGCCTCCGGCACCTCCTCGGGCCAGGCCGGGTCGCCGGGCTCGCCGCCGGTGCGCGGCGCGGCCGCGGCGTCGGCGAAGCTGATCGCGTGGTCGGTGCCCGGCTCGGGGACCAGCAGGGTGTGGACGAGCTCGGAGACCGGGGCGAGGCCGTCCGGGCGCACCAGGAAGTACCGGCGGGCGACGCCCTCGTCGTCGGTGTGGGCGACGTCGCCGACGACCGCCTCGAAGGGCAGCTCGACCGACGGCTCGTCGCCGGCGCGCGGTTCCGGCTCGGGGACGGTGATCGCCGGGCCCTCGGGGACCGTGGCGACGACCTCCGAGGGCAGCCGCACGGGCCGCCTGGGCAGCCCCAACAGGTCCCGGACGCCAGGTTCGACGGCGTACCGCCGGCCCTCGGCCAGCAGCCACAGCGCGTCGTCCTCCGTCTCCACCAGCAGCGTCGCCCCGCCGCCCTCGGCGTCCCCGGTCGGCACCCTGGGCACGGCGACGTACAGCGCGGTGTCCACCGGCTCCTCGCCGGTCTCGGCGGGCGTGGCGCACAGCGTCCAGGCGCCGTCGCGGAGTTCGCCGGCGTCCGGCAGCGCGTCGGGGGCCCCGGGGATGCCGACGGGCAGCCCGCGCGGCGCCTCGTCCAGGGTCGCCTGGCGCACCTCGGTGAGCCGTCCGCCGCCGGCCAGCAGCGCGGAGGCCAGGTTGAGCGCGGGGTACGCCACGCCGTCGACCACCACGTAGGAGTCGCCGCCGGCGCCGACCACCACCGCGCCGTCGGTGGGCAGCGCGGGGCCGCGTCCGCCGCCGAGCCAGCCGGCGATGCCGAACCCGGCGATGACGAGGACGCCGACCGCCAGGCTGGCGCCCAGCGCGCGGTTCAGTCGGCGGCGCGGGTCGAGGCGGGCCTCGTCCTCGCCCCTGAGGAGGCTGGTGCTCATCCGGCGGTTGGCGTACGCGTGCGCCTCCGCCTGCTCGCGTGTCGTTGCCATGGCTACGGTGTCCGACTCCGGTTCTGGTGGGGGACGTTGTGGTCGGTGGTGCCGCCCTCGCCGTCGCCGCCGAGCCAGACGAGGCGGGCGGCGGGCGGTCCCGGCGGGGCGGGTGGCTCGGGGGCCGGGCGGCGTGGCGCGGTGCCGGCCCGCCAGCCGCGCCGGGCGGCGCGCCGCAGCCCGGGCGCCGCGAGCAGCCCGACGAGCACGGCGAGCAGCAGCACGCCGCTGACGGCGAGGCCGGTGGCCCGGGTCGGGCCGAGCAGCGGCTCGTCCCGGGGGAGGGGCACGACGGGGACGCGGCCGGCGGGCGCGTCGACCGCGTCGTCCCCGCCCTCGCCCTCCTGGCCGCCGAGTCCGGTCAGGGCGCCGAACGGGTCGACGAGGCCCGCGCCGGTGCGGTCGTTCCGCCCACCACCCAGCGGGGTGGCGGAGCGGACCAGCCGCTGGACCACCTCGGTGGCCGGCAGGTCGGGGAAGCGGGACCGCACCAGCGCGGCGACGGCGGAGACCTGGGCCGCCGCCATGCTGGTTCCGCCCTCCGCCCGGTAGCCCTCGCCGCCGGGGGAGACCACCACCTGGTCGGCGCCGATCGCGGCCAGGTCCACCCAGTCGCCGGGGTTGGACGAGTCCAGTGGCTGCCCTTCGGCGTCGACGGCGCCGACGGCCAGCACCCCGTCGTAGGCGGCCGGGTACATGCGGGCGTCGCCCTCGTTGCCGGCCGCGGCGACGACCACGACGTCCTCGGCCAGGGCGTCTTCGACGGCCTCCCGGATCGGCTCGTAGTCGGAGGGGATGGCGAGCGACAGGTTGATGACGTCCGCGCCGGCGGCCACGGCGTCCGCGATGGCGGCGGCGAACGTGCGCGGGGTGGCGTTCTCGACGCCGTCGGCGATCCGCACCGGATAGACGGTGGCCCCGGGCGCCACCCCGATCACGCCCTCGCCGTCGGCGCCGCGCGCCGCGATCAGCCCGGCCACGGCCGTGCCGTGGCCCTCGCAGTCCCGCTGCCGCGCCGGCTCGTCGATCCTGAACTCCCGCTCGTCGCGCACCCCGACGAACTCACTGCCACGCGCCACCCGCCCGTCGAGGTCGGGATGGGTGGCGTCCACGCCGGAGTCGACCACGGCGACGGTGACGCCCTCGCCGGTGGCCAGGTCCCACGCCTGGGGGAGCCCGAGCAACTCGACCAGGGGCCGGAGTTCGACCCCGGCGGGAAGCTCCTGGGGGCCCACCTCGGTGCGGCACGGCTCGGAGGCCGCGGCGGGGGTGACGGCGCCCGGCAGGGCGGCGGCGAGCAGCGCGAGCGCCGCGGCGAGGGACGACCCGAGGCCGCGCACCGCCCTCACGCCCTCAGGTTCAGCAGGGTGCCGGGGACCTGCCACACGGCCAGCGCCAGGGGCACCACCGTCAGCAGCAGCAGGGTCTCCAGCACGTCGAGCGCCCGCACCAGCCGGGGGTTGGCGCGGCGCCGCCCGGCGGCGAGCCCGACGCCGCCCGCGACCAGCGCGAGGGTCAGCACCAGCGGCAGCACCACGCCGAGCAGCGGCCCGGTCTGCGCCCACCGGTCGGCGACCGTGCACACCGCCGCCCCGCAGGCCGCGAGGAACGCCGTCCCCGCCGCCGTCGCGACCTGCCCCAACTCCCTGAACAGGCGGGCCCGCAGCAGCATCAGCAGGGTCAGCACGCCGCCCAGCGCCCCCGCCCACAGCTCGGTGGTGGCGAAGAGCCACAGCGTCGCCCCGCCGGCCACCAGGTGGCTGCCGAGGACCATGCCGCCGAGCAGCCGGCGCGCCGCGGCGACCCGCGCGGTGAGCCGCTCGTGCGCCAGCTGGCTCGGCAGGCCCTCCAACTCCTCTGCGGTCGAGGCGAGTTGCGGAGCAGGGAGGCGGGCGACGCGCAGCGCGAGGGTGGGCCACAGCGTGGTCAGCGCCAACGCGAGTGGGCCGGCGACCGACGCCGCCTCCGCCGGGGTGACGCCGCTCCAGATGACCGGGATCGCGGCCCCCACGGCGGCCAGCGGCCCGGCGACGACCAGCGCGGCGAACGCGCCGTCCCCGCCGCCGACCAGCACCGGGCCCAGCATGCCGAGCACGGCCACCACCGCGCACGCCAGCAGCAGGTGCGCCGCGCCCAGGCCGGCCGCGTCATGCCCCGCGCCCAGCAGCCGGACCGCGCCGACCACGGCCGGCACCACGGCCAACAGGGCGGCGAACGTGCCCGCGTCGACGTCGTCGAAGCCGCGCGACGCCAGCGCGCCCGCCCCCAACGCCAGCAGGGCGGTGGCCAGCGCCAGCCAGCCGGGGACCGCGCCCGGCGCCCCGGCGAGCGCCGCGCAGCCGGTCAACACCGCCAGGACCACCAGCGCGGCGGCGCCGTGGCGGGTCGCCCGGGCGGGCCAGGTGGCGCGGACGCCGTGCTCGCCGACGACCTCGACGACGTCGTCGTAGAGCGGCGGGGTCGCGTCGGCGTCGCCGTGGGCGAGGAACAGCAGGTCGCACTCGGCGACGCCCTGTTCGGCGAGCGAGGCGGCGGCGTCGAGCCGGGTTCCGTCGCCCCGGTGCACCGCCCAACCGCCGTGCCGCACCCCGCCGTCGGGGCCCGGGTCGGCGCCCACGTGGTGCAGCAGCGTCGGCAGCAGGGCGGCGAGCGGCACGGCCGCCGGGACGGCGAGGTCCACCCGCCCCGAGGGCCCCGCGAGCCCGATGCGGACGAACGCCGCCGCGGTGGGCGGGGCTGCTGTTCTGAGGGTCGGTCCTGCACTCATGACGCATCGGTCCCCACGTGGTCGTTCCCGTGATCGGTCTGCCGGGCGCCGTCCGCCGCGGCGGAGTCCGCGCGGGCGAGCTGCACCGGCACGTTGCCGAGCCTGCGGTGCAGCAGCAGGCCACGGCCCTTGGCACGCTGGGCGGGCTTGACCCCCCAGATCGGCATCTCGTCCTTCGGGACGCTGAGCAGCACGGCCGGGAAGTTGAGCTCCTTCATCCGCCCGAGCACCGGCTCCAGCACGGCCCGGCCCGCGCCGCCGGCCTGCCGGGTGACGAGGATGTGCAGCCCCATGGCCCGGGCGTGCGGCAGGAAGTCGAGCAGCGCGGTGAGCGGGTTGCCCCGGGAGGTGGCGACCAGGTCGTAGTCGTCGACCAGGAGGTAGACCTCGGGGCCCGTCCACCAGGAGCGGTTGCGCAGCTGCTCCGGCGTGATGTCGGGGCCCGGCACCCGCTTCTGCAGCCCCTCGACGAGGCCGCCGACCACCGACATCGAACGCTCCAGGGTGGTCGAGTACCCGAGCAGGTGCGGGCCCTCGAACTCCCGCAGCATCGTCATCCGGTGGTCGAGCACGACGATCTTCGCCTCCTGCGGGGTGTTCCGGGCGATGACCTGCCTGGCCACCGCCCGCAGCAGGCCGGTCTTGCCGCTCTCGCTGTCACCGACGACGATCAGGCCCGGGTCCTCGCCGGGGACGAGCAGCACCGGCTCAAGTCGGTTGCCCTCCACGCCGATCGCGACCCCGGGCCGCCGCGCCTCGGGAAGCTCGGCCGGGTCCCAGGTGCCGGGCAGCAGCCGCACCCTCGGCGCCCGCGGCCCGTGCCACGCCTCGGCCACGCGCCGCACCAGGTCGTGCACGCCGTCCGCGAGCCCGTCGGCGGACCGGACGCCGTCCACCCGGGGCACGGCCACCAGGAAGTGCAGCTTCTCGGCGCTGATGCCGCGCCCCGGATGGTCGGCCGGGACCGTCTGTTGCAGCTTGCGGTCGACCTCGGAGTCCAGGGCGTCGCCGAGCTTCAGCTCCACCTTGGTGCCCAGCAGGTCGCGCAGGCTCATCCGCATGTCCATCCAGCGGTTGCCCGTGACGACGAGGTGGATGCCGTAGGTCAGCATCCGCCCGGCCACCCCCATCAGCACCTCCTCGATCTCCGGGTAGCCCTGCCGCAGCACCTGCCAGCCGTCGACCACGAGGAACACGTCCGCGAACTCCTCGTCCGACAACCGGCCCTCGGCCCGCGCCGCGCGGACGCCCGCCATCGACTCGATCCCCAGCTCGCGGAAGCGGGCCTCCCGGTTCCCCAGCAGTTCCAGCACCTCGGCGACGGTGCGGTTGACCTGTTCGGTGTCGGTCCGGCCGGCGACGCCGCCGACGTGCGGCAGCCCGGCGAGGGCGAACAGCGTGCCGGAGAAGTCCAGGCAGTAGAACCGCACCTCCCCCGGGGTGTGCCGCAGCGCGAGCGAGGTGACCAACGCCCGCAGCGCCGTCGACTTGCCGCTCAACGGGCCGCCGACGACGGCGACATGGCCGCCGGCGCCGGTGAGGTCGAGCACCAGCGGATCGCGTCGCTGGTGGAAGGGCCGGTCGACGACGCCGATCGGCGCGGTCAGCGGGGGGCGGGCGGGGGAGCTGCCGAAGCCGCGGCCCTCGCGCACCGCGAGGTCGCCGAGCAGGGCGTCCAGTGGCTCGGGGGTGTCGAGCGGCGGCAGCCACACCTGGTGGGCCCGCGCCGCCTGCCCCGCCATCCGGTCGACCATCACGCTCAGCACGGTCGTGCCGAGCTCCTCGTGCTCGCCGAACTCGTCCGGCTCCGGCGCCGGTTCAGGATCGGCCGGCGGCCGCTGGTCGGCGGGCACCGGCACGTACGCGGCGGGGAACCGCCGCACCCCGAGGGCCCCGGCGAGCGCCCGGCCGGCGCCGTCCTCGCCGGTGCGGTAGGGACCCGAGACGTACGCGGCGCGGAACCGCCGCAGGGTGGCCGTGTCGGTCCGCAGATAGCCGTGCCCCGGCGCGTTGGGCAGGTGGTGCGCGTCCGGCACGCCGATCGCGGTGCGGCTCTCGGACTCCGAGAACGTGCGCAGCCCGATCCGGTACGACAGGTGCGCCTCAAGACCGCGCAGCCGCCCCTCGTCCAACCGCTGCGAGGCCAGCAGCAGATGCAGCCCGAGCGACCGCCCGAGCCTGCCGATCTGCGCGAACAGGTCGGCGAAGTCCGGTTTCTGCGCGAGGAGTTCGGAGAACTCGTCGACGACGATGAACAGGCTCGGCAGCGGCGGCAGGTGCGCGCCGCGCTGCCTGGCCCGCTCGTAGTCGCGGACCGACACCAGGTTCCCGGCGTCCCGCAGCACCTCCTGCCGCCGGTTGATCTCGCCGGACAGCGCCTCCCGCATGCGGTCGACCATGCTCAGGTCGTCCTCGAGGTTGGTGATGACGGCCGCCACGTGCGGCAGGTCGGCCATGCCGGCGAAGGTCGCGCCGCCCTTGAAGTCCACCAGGACCAGGTTCAGATGCTCGCTGGAATGCGTCGCCGCCATCCCGAGAACGAGCGTCCGCAGCAGCTCCGACTTGCCGGACCCGGTGGCCCCCACCACCAGACCGTGCGGGCCCATGCCGTTCTGCGCCGACTCCTTGATGTCAAGATCCAGCAGGCCGCCGTCGGCCGACACGCCCAACGGCGCGCGCAGCCGGTCACGCATCGGGCGGTGCCGCCACAGCGACGACAGGTCGAGCTGCCCCGGGTCGGCGATCCCCAGCAGCCCGGGAAGCGAGTTGACGACGCTCGTCAGGTCCTCCGCGTCGGCCGCCGTGGCGTCCATCTCCACCCGGAACCGCCCGAGCCGGCGCGCCAACGCCTCGCACTCACCGGCCGACAGCCCGTCCGCCCGTCCCAACTCGTCCCGGGTGTCCCCCGCCACCACCGCAAGACGCCGGTCGCCGTCCACCTCCAGCCGCACGCCGTGCCCCTCCACCAGCGGCCCGACCGCGGTCCCGTTCACCTCCAGCACGGTCACCGCCTGCAGCCCGCTCGCGTCGAGCAGCGCCTCGGCGCCGGAGACCAGGCCGCCGTCGAGGACGACCAGCAGATGCGGCAGCTCGGGATCGGGCTGCGCGCTCCGGCTGAACCGGGTCCTGCGGGTCAACTCCGCGCCCAGCCACTCCTCGAGCACCGTCAGGGACGGGTGGATCATCCGCACCGGACCGACGTGGTCCACGTCCCGCGGGTGGTGCGCGTGCGGCAGCCACTTCGCCCAGGCCCACTCGGAACCCTCGTTGACGGAGGCACAGACCACCACCCGCAGATCCTTCGGCGAGTGGAACGTCACCGCGTGCGCCACCACCGCCCGGGCCAGCGCCGCCGCGCTCTCACCGGCGACCGCCAACGCCGCGAAGCGGCGCAACGCCAGCAGCAGCGGCAGGTCGGGCACGACGGCGTGGGTGTCCACGAAGCGCCGCAGCGCCACCGCGCTCAGCGGATCCAGATCCTCCACCGGCGCGGTCTCCGCCGCCACCAGCGGCGTCGCCAGATACCGCGGCCCGGCCCCGACCCGCACCACCCCGAAGTCCTCGTCGGCCGCCCGCCGCTCCCACATCCGCCGGCTCTCCGCCACCACCCACAACCCCCGCGGATCCGGCGCCCCCCACTCCAACGCCTCCCGCTGCGCCCGCGCCGTCCGCCGCACGTCGGTCCTGGTGCGCTCCAGGTACCGCAGGTACTCCCGCCGGTCGTTGCGCGCCACGGTCCTGGTCTTGGCCCGCTGCCAGACGACCGAGCCGACGACCATGGCCACGCAGGACACCAGGAACAGCGCCCCGACGACGTACCCGATGGGACCCCGCCCCATCGTCAACATGTACATCACCGAACCGAGCCCGCTGAGTGCCGGCAGCGCCATCATCCAGGCGTTGGCATCCTCCGGCTGCGGCAGTTGCGGCGGCGCCTGCACCACGACCTGCTGATCGGGCACGACGGGCGCGACGGCCCGCGGGGGGCGACGGAAAGTGGTGGAGGTCATCAGCCCGTTCCCTTTCCGGAGTCGTCATCCACCGAGGGAGGGAGTGAATGCGTGATCGAACTCGTTCACGGGGTTACTCACCCTTTCCATGCTCAGGACGTCACTCATGAATGCGGCCGGATCGTATACGGACTCTTCGGGAGGTGTTCCCGGAGTTGGGGGTATGCGCCGAGGGTCGTCAGCACGCTCGCCGGCACCGGCGTAGTCTGCTTCAACCGCTGCGTTGGCGATGGCGAATCGGGCCTCGATGCCCATGAGTTCGATCTGTTGCTGCTGTTTTTCCTTGGCCTCGTCGAGTGCGCTTTCCAGGAAGGGGCTCGTGACCGCGGTTCCCGCTGACAGGACGCCGGAAGCTCCCTGGGGTACCGGGTGAGGGACCGTGCCAGCGAGTGCCGATATCGCGTCGATGCTGTCGGATACCGTGCTCCAGTTTTCGAGTTCGTCCACCTCCTGTCGGCTCTGAACGTCAGCCACCGTGCCTTGGATGACGCCGATCTTGCGGAACTCCGACCCGTCCACGTTGCCTACCGCATTCGCGTCGCGAAACGCGTCGAGTGCGGTGCCGTACTGCCATCTCGCGACATCGGCGAAGAAGGGCTTACGCACAGCGTCCTCGTCGGTCTCGTTCATCAGGGTGAAGAGATTTTCTCGTTCTTCTCGGCCGAAACGGAAGCCATACGGGTTCTGGTCATTGGGTATGGGCTCGCCGTCGTTTGCTCGGCTCAGCCCGCCTTGCGGAGATCCGTCAACAGGTGGTGACGCTATGTGATCCATGTTGTTGATGGCGGCGTCGCCGATGGCGTCAAGCAATGCCGTGTTATCCGCTCCGGGGGCGAGGAGGGAACTCTGGTAGTCAGGAGCCATCGACAGTACGTGGTAGGCGGCCTGGGCGTACTCGCGTGTTTCCGCGGTTCCCGGGCCGGGGGGGATGTTCGTGCCACTGCGGATCAGCTCACCCGCGCCGGTGCTCCTGTCCCAGCTCTGGTTGAGCAGGCCGCGGCGGAAGTCCTCCTCGTTGAGCAACTGGGCGGAGGCGAACGAGTTCAACGACGCCGCGTGGAGCAGGCCGCTGCTTCCCGTGTTCACGGGTGGGACGTACCCCTCGCCGACCGGCATCTGGGACTGGGCCTCGATGGTGACCGCGGCGTGCCCCAGGTCCTTGGAGAACTGGCTGCCCGAGGCCACCGTCGCGGTCGACATGAGGTCGCCGAAGCCGTTGTATCGCTGCCACGCCTCGCCGAGACCGCCCGTGAAGTGGCCGCCGACGTTTGTGGCGGGTATGAGGCCGGACTCGGCGTAGTCGTACACGAAGGGGCGGATGGATTCCGGCACGGGGCTGACCGCTGGGTTGATGCCGCCCGCGTCCGGGTTCATCCAGGTGTTGATCATGTTGGCGACGTCGGTCTTCGTGTCCCGCATGCCATGGGCGTCGTCCATCCTGCCCAGCTGGCCGAGCGCGTCGAGGCCGATGTTGTCGAGAAACGCCTGAACGTACTGGCCTTCCTGGGTGAGGATTCCCGACGGGTCACGCAGCACGGTCCTGTCGGGCTGTGCGGGATTCGCGTTGACGGCATCCTCGATCAGTCCCAGATTGCGGGTGTACATCTGGACGATGTGGGGGTCCGGGTTTCCACCCGCCAGTTCGGCCTTGAGCTGCTGGGCCGAGAACGCCCCCATCTGCGAGGTCTTGAAGAGATCCAGCGGGCCATCCAGCGCGTCGTACCCGCGTTTTCCCAGTTCGTTGCCGTAACTCGCCAGTCTGCGGCGGTACACCTCGATCAGATGGTCCATCTCGGTGTGGGCGCCGGTGGCGTCGGTCGCCGCGTTCGTCAGGTGCTTGGTGCGGACCCTCTCGGCCATGTCGCCCGGGAGGGCCCAGATGATGCTGTTGCCGGACGCGCCCGCCTGCACCGCGCTGACGACCTCGCCGTTGTGATGGACGTCCGGTGGCGCGATGAACCGCGCCGCTCCCTCGCCGTTCCACTCCGCGACGGCGGCGCCCAACGCCTGGTGCCAGGCGCTCCACTCGTCGCTCGCCGCCTTGAGGTGGTCGGAGTACTTCGTCTCGAGACCGGTGCCCCCCGCGTAGATCAGCGCGCGGACCTGGTCATGGGTCTCCAACCCGGCGTTCATGGCACGGACGAGGTAGCCGACGACGGCGTCGATGTCGTCGCCGCCACGTTGCAGGGCCTGGTTCGTCTCGTCGATGCGGCCTTGGCCGTTCACCAGGGACGATCCGTCGACCCCGCCGGCCTGCTGGGAGATCTGGGTGGCCCGTTCCCCGAGGTCCTGTGCCGATCGGGCCTCGCCGGCCGCCCGAGCGTAGGCGGCCGCGGTCTCCTCCATGTCAGCCGGGTTGATCTCGCTGGTGAACTCACGCTGCCGCCGCCAGGGCGCCACGCCGGCCGCCGCTTCGACCTCTTCGCGTGTGAAGGAAACACCAGGCATGAACGCTCCGTCTCCTGGGTCGTGAACTGGCGTGCCCTGGGCGTCTAGAGGCCGTCGGCAACGGACCGGTCGGCTGCTATCCGGGTGGACGCCGCCGTGCCGAGGGCCTGACCGGCGGCGGCGTCCACCTCCTCGCCCAGGTCGGCGACCTGGGTGTCCGCGGCGGCCATGTTCTGCCGGCCCTCCGCCGCCTGGGCGACGCCACGGGCCTGGGCGTCGCGTGTCGTCGTGAGCGCGCTGACGAAGGCGTCGGCCCCGCCGTAGCTCGCGGCGTCGACCTGCACCTGGCCGAGGTAACGCCGGGTGTTCTCCGCCGCCTCGGCCGTTTCGACGTTGGCGCGGGCGCCCTCGCGGAAGCCCTCGGGCAGGTACCAGAGGCCGTCTGCGGACATGTGCGTTCTCCCTTCTGCTAGATGCCGAGGACGTCCCGGGCCGCGATCGGGCGGGGGGCCCAGACCTCGGGGTCCTCGGTGAGGTCGGTGAGCCGTCGGTTCTGCTGGCCTGGGGTGCCGCGGCCCTGGGTGGAGCGGGCGGCGCCGCCGGTGCCGCCGCCCGCCATGGCGGGCGGCGGCATGAACGGCCGGCCGCCCTGGGCCGATTCGCGCATGGCCAGCTGGGTCGCGACGTGCGCCCGCCGGTTCATGTTGGCCATGGCCTGGCCGACCAACTGCCCGCCGAGCGACCCGGCGCCCGCGATGCTCGGCGGCAGCACCCCGCCGTACAGGCCGGCCAGGCCGGCAGAGCCCAGTCCGCCGGCTCCGCCGCCGCCGACCATCGCCAGGCTCGCGGGGGAGGCGATGCCGCCGGCGCCGCCGCCCAGGCCGGAGAGCCGGGCGGCGTACTCCGTGACGTCGCCGAACGGCTTGCCGGTGACCGGGTCGATCCAGCGACCGGAGGTGGGGTCGAACTCCCGCCCGGTGGCCGGGTCCACCAGGTAGCCGGTGCTGGGGTCGCGCGTCCAGCCGGCGAAGTCGCCCTGCTCGGGCCCCAGCACACTGGACCCCGGGTACTCCCCCGACCCGACGGCCGCGCCGTTGGGCGCCTCGTAGTCGGCGGTGGCGGCGGAGGCCGCCGCGCCGCCCCCCGGGCCCGAGGCGGCGGCCGACGCGGCCGAGGTCGCGGAGGGACCCGCCGCCGCCGGTTCCGCCGCCGGTGGAGCCGTCGGCGCGGCGACCGGGCCGCCGGGCCCGGTGGTCCGGGGCGCCGGCGGCGCCTCGCCGGCCGTGATCCTGGCGTAATCACCGTCCAGGGTCGCGAGCACCTGCTGCGCCTTGGCGGTGAGGGTCATGATCTTGCCCTGCACGGCCTGCGCGGCGTGTGAGGAGGTCGAACCCGCGGCATACTGGGCGAGGATCTCCCGGTAGTCCTTGTCGAGTTGGAGGGCCGCCTGCACGGCCACCAACGTGCTCCGCGCCGCCTGCTGGAGCTGGTCGGAGATCTGCTGGGCCAGGGCCGCCGTGCTCGACGTGAAGTCGGACACCTCGACCAGCCGTTCGGAGAGCTCCCGCAGCCCCATGCCGCGCTGGCCGGCCGCCCCGCGAGCGGTGGCGGTGATCGCGTCGGTTTCCTCCCTGGCGGCACCGGCCAGGGTGAGCCATGCTCCCGAGGCCGTCCGGATCCCGACTTCCTTCGCGCTGAGGATGATGCGGATCACCTCCTCGAACTGCGACTGCGCTTCCGCGATGCTCCTGGGCTCCATGTCACCAGCCCCCTGCGGGGAAGGGCTGCTGTGCCCGGGCGATCGTGCGCTCGACATCCGCCTGCCTGGTGACCTCGCCGCTGAACCGCTCGATGTCCGCGACCCGCGCCTGGGCCAGCGCCCTCGCCGCCTCGCTGTCGGTCTGCTCGCCGATCCGGGCCGCCTCCGCCGCGCTGCGCTCGATGTCCTCGACCGTCCGCCCGCCCTGGGACACCTGCTGGGTCACGCTGGCGATCGCCGCGGCCAGTGCGGCCGCCGCCTGGGCCCCGTTCGGCACTTCGCCGAACATGCCGGCGTCCGAGCCGATGGCGCGGGCCCTCTCCATCATGCTGGCGAGCCGGGCGCGCCTCGCCGTCTCACGCTCGACGTCCAGGGTGGCGGGGATGTTGATCGTGACGGTGCTCATGTCCTCGTCTCCCCCCGGAGCTCAGGCCCGGCCGCCGGCGGCGGCGCGGACCATGGCGGCGCCGCCCTCGTTGCCGATGTTCTGGACGTTGCGGATCGCGGTGTTCTGCGAGGTCACGCTGTCGTCGTAGCCGGCGGCCTGCTGCTGGAAGATCCGGTCGCGCTCCTCCAGGGTGGCGCCGATCTGGGCGTCCACCTGGCCGGCGGCGACGAGGCCCATGATCTGCCGCTGCACGTCCTGCCAGATCCGGGTGTACTCGTCCTGCTGGCCGGCGGTCTGGGTCTGGATCGCGTCGAGGTTCCCGTTCCTGAACTCGATCATTCCGTTGAACGACATGGTCTCTCCTCTCGGGTGCCGTGGGGCACGGTCAGAACTGGGCGGCGATGGAGGTGTCGGCGGACACGTTGACGGGGAGCACACGACCCAGCGCGCCGTGCGCCGCGTCGTCGGTCTCCCTGCCGGTGGCGGACGTGGCGCCCAGGTCCAGGGAGAGCCCGTCCAGCGCGTTGGCGAGGGCCTGGCCGGCCCGCTGGAGGTTCTCGTAGGTCTCCACGGCGGTCGCGGTGCCCATGCCGTTGTAGGCGGCGCTGACCGTGCCGGCGTGCGCGCCGATGCGCGCGGAGACCGTCTCCATGTCGCTGTACGCGCCGGCGACGATGGCCATGACGCGGTCGACCTCTTCGGGCGAAAGCTTGACCTCTTCGTACATCGGAGCCTCTTCCTTCCGCGTGTGGCGGGTCGTTCGACCCGCTGAGTGGATGGAAGCAGAGCGGGTTCGGCAGGGGTCCCGAACTGCCCGGCCCCCGCCCCTGACGTGCGGAAACGGCCCGCCGGGGGGAATCCGGCGGGCCGTTCGGAAGGAGGGGACCGACTAGGCGGTCACCTCGTAGAACCGCACCCAGTCGACCTCGAACACGGCGGGGCGGAGGCCGCCCTCACCTGTGAAGTTGTCGAGCTGGATGTTGAGATGACCGGAGGGCATGTCCTGGATGTTCCCCCGGTCCTCGTTGGCGCCGTCCGAGTAGCGGAACCACTCCTCGCCGTCGACGTAGCCGACCAGCGCGTCCGGGGTCCACTCGAACGCGAAGTTGTGCCACTCGGTCATGTCCACGGGGCAGAGGTCGGCGCGTTCCTTCTCGTCCGTCGGGCTCTCCGGGTAGTGCATGAACGACGTGAGGCACTGGGCGTCCGGGTTGGAGTACTCCACCCAGTCGTACTCGCCGTTCTCCAACCGGTTGCCCGCCGTGGGCCAGATGAGGTGCAGCGGGTGGTAGGTCCCGCCGCTCGCCCCGACGTTGCGTGAGCGCGACCTGATCTCCCAGCGGCCGTACTGGGTTTCGAGGTCCTGCCGGAGCCAGCCCGTGTCGCCGTTGGCCTCGCCGGTCATGGTGAGGATGCCGTCGGCGACGGTGCTGTTCCTGGCGCAGCGGCGGCCGTTCTCGGCGTGCCCCGGCCAGCAGCCCTCCGTGCCGCCGAAGTCGCCCGAGGGCACGGCCCACCGCTCGGGGTCGACCGGTCCCGTGTAGTCGAACTCGTCGGAGATCGGATGCGGGGTGCCCCAGTCGTACCGGACGGCGGCCTGCGTCTCGTCGGTCGGCTGGTCGCCGTCCCCGTCGCCGTTGTCGCTGCCGTCGCCGTGGGTGACGGTCAGGTCGTGGATCTCCACCTCGCCGTAGTTGGACGAGCTGCACGGGGACGACCTGTCGCAGTTGGCCTGGGTGTAGGCGCCGGCCTTGAAGTAGTTGGTGGAGTCGGAGTGGTCGAGGGTCGTCTCCAACCGGCCGTTGTAGTAGATGTCGATCTCGCCGCCGCTCACCACGTACCTGACCTCGAAGACCGTGCCGAGCTCGTAGTCGTCGGTGATCAGGTGGTAGTTGGAATCGTCGTCGTTCGTGATCCAGAGCCTGGTGTCCTCGAGCCGGATCGTGGTGACGTCGTCGTCCCCGCCGTGGATCTGGGCGCCGACGACCTCCGGCTTGTCCTCGGGGAGGTGCGTGAACGCCTCCCGGACCGTCATGGTGTGGGTGCCGGACGTCGAGGACCACTCGACCTCGTCGCCGCCGCCCTCCTCCATCTCCCGCAGTTCGGACCGCGGGTAGCTGGAGCCGCCGGTGGTGACGCCGTTGACGGGCGCCCGGAACCGCACCGCGTCGCCGGCGTCGTTGACCGTGAAGTAGGGGTCGTGGGAGTAGCCGTCGAGCTCGGGCTGGAAGATCTCGGTGGGGTCCTCGTCCTCCCCGACGGGCAGCGTGACCTTCCAGTCGCTCAGGTCGAGGACCTCGGACGGAAGTTCGGCGCCGCCGCCCCCGCCCCCGCCCCCGTCCCCGTCGTCGTCGCCCGAGCCGCTCCAGACCTCCACCTCGGTAAGGCTGTTCCAGTCGCCCTCGCCGTCGCCCTCGTAGCCGTGGCCGAGGTAACGGATCCTGGAGGTCTGGACGGGCTCGAACTCGTACGACTCCAGGGCGGTCGTCGTGCCGCTGCTCTCGCCGTCGTAGACGGTGACCCAGCGGGACCCGTCCCAGTACTGGAGCTCGAAGACGTTCTGCCGGCTGGTGCCCTTGTAGACGGCGAGCTTGACCTCGCTGACCGTCCTGGTCGCACCAAGGTCCAACCGCAGCCAGGCGCCGTCCCCTTCGCCGGACCAGCGGGTGCCGAGGTTGCCGTCCACGACGTTCGCCGGCCGGTTCTCGTCGCTGGTGCTGGCCGTGACGGCGCTCGCGCCCGGCGTCAGCTCCTCCTCCGCCGCCTGCGCGCTCGTCGGCGCGACGAATGCCGCCGTTCCCGCGAGGAGAAGGGCGATCGCCAACGGCAACCGCCCGCCTCCCCTGGGAGCGGAGCGGGACAAGTGGGTATGTCTCACGTGGATCGTCCTCCGCGTTCGAGTTCGCCCTCGACCCCGGTCGTGGAGTGCCGCCGTGGCCGTGCGGGCACGTCGGTGGTGACCGTAGACCGGGTGCTTCGAGAGGGGTGCCGAGGAACCTGGGGCAGGGGTGCGCCAGGCGTCGGCGGCGGGCGGTAGTCTGGTCGTCACACACGGAGAGGGGTCGGGCCGTGCCGTTGCCGGCTTCCAGCTCGTCGCGCAAGGTCAACATCCTGCCGAGGGACTTCGGCAGCCTGTCGCGCGGACTTCCGTCGTCGGCCGAGCCCGGCACCCTGTTCGTCCTGGGTCAGAACGGTGGCATGAGCGTCGCGCCCGACGCGGACTTCCCACTGGTCTTCGGGCGCAGCGAGGACGAGGCCCACGTCTGCGTCGGCCTGGGCGATCCGTACGTCAGCAGACAGCACGGGCGCATCACGCGGGAGCACGCGCGCTGGGCCCTGTACAACCAGGGCCGGCTGCCGATCCGGCTCTCCCCCTCGCGTCTCGTGCTCAGCGGCGACCGGGCCGAACTGCCCAGCGGCTACACGCCGTTGTTCATCCTCGGCCCGAGGCAGGAGCACCTGCTCGAAGTGCGGATCGCCGCGCCCTCGGCCCCCGGCGTGGAGAACGAGGCCAAGACATCAGGACCCAAGCTGTGGCCGCTGCGGCCCGACGAGCGGCTGGTCATCGTCTGCCTCGGTCAGCGATACCTGCGCAACGAGCCCTATCCGCAGCCGCTGACCTGGAGCCAGGTGGCGGCAGAGCTCAGCGAGTTGCGCCCCGAGGAACGGTGGAGCGAGCGCAAGGCCGCGCACATCGTGACCAACGTCCGCAAGCGGCTGAGCGGTTCGGTGCCCGGCCTGCTGGAGGAGGACGTCCCACCACCGGTCGGCAACACCCTCAACCACAACCTGATCATGGAGCTGCTGATCAGCACCACGATCCTCAAGTCGGACCTCGAACTGCTCGGCGACTGAGGCGCGCCCGGTCAGGCGACGGGCCGGTTCCCCAGCCCGAGGTGGAAGCGGAGCAGCCGGACCCGCTCCCGGCCGAGCGCGTCGGCGGCGTCGGGCAGCCGCGCGGCGAGTTCGTCCGCCGTTTCGCCCCTGGGCATCGAGTAGGTGGTGGCCGCCTCGCGGGCGAGCCAGGCCGCGATGTCGCCGCGCGCCCGGCCGCGCATCGGCGGCGAGGGGTCGGCGACGAGTTCCAGGTCGACCAGCAGGCGGGTCCAGGGGTCCCGCTCCCGGAGCAGCCGGTAGGCGGCCATGCGGACGTGCCACGGGTTGCCCTCAGCCACGAGCTTCCTGAGGGGACCAGGGGCGAGGCCCGACGCCCACGGGCGCAGGGCCGTGGAGACCTGCCGGGTGACCGAGCCGGAAGGGTCGGTGAGCATGGCGAGGAGGGTGTCGGGGTCGGTCGCGCCAAGACGCCGCAGCGCGCGCACCGCCTCGGCGCGGCCGCGCGGCCGCGGGTGGTCGAGCCGGGCGCGGACGAGGTCGGCGTCCGCGGCGACGCCGGTCTCGCCCAGGCCGGCGATGGCCCCCGGCGCGGGGTGGGGTGCGCCGACGAGGGCCCGGTACCGCGCCGCCGGGTCGGTCCCGGCCCGGCGCAGCGCGGCCTGGGCGACGGCCCGCACGGTCGGGTGGCGGTCGGCGAGCGCGGCCTCGGCGGCGGCGACGTCACCGACGCGGGCCAGCGCGTACAGGGCCTCGGCGCGGACCATCGCGGTGCCGTTGGTCAGCAGCGGACGGACCAGGTCTGGGGTGCCGGCCGCGACCGCGGTCCGCACCGCGGCCTCCGCGCAGCGCAGTCGGGTCGGCAGGTCGTCGTCGCGTTCGGCGGCGTGCAGCATCCGGGGCAGGTCGAGGCGGCCGGCGGCGAGCGCGGCCAGGTGCGCGGCGCGGCGGGTGGCCCGGTCCCGCGCGGCGAGCGCGGCCGCCAACTGCTCGTCCGATCCCTCCCGGAACACGGCCTCCACGCGGTCGGCCAGCCAGCGACCCGCGCGCCGGTCCCGTAGTGCCAGGGCGACCGCCGCGGTCGTGACCAGGGCCTCGCCGGAGGGTTCGGCGAGGCGCCGTTCGAGCGCCGCGCGGGACCGGTCACGCACCACGGGCACCCAGTCGATGGCGCGCAGGGCCAAGGCCGGCAGCGCCAGCGCGTCGTCGAGCTCGGCGAGCGCGGTGACGGCGGCCTCCCGCACATGGCCGTCGGGATGCGAGGCGGCGACCGTGAGCCCCAACGGTGACGACTCGTCCCGCATCAGCCGTCGCACGGCGTCCGCCGACCAGCGCGGGGCGTGCCACCACGCGCGCCGGGCCGCCTCGTCGAGCGCGGTCCACAGCCGTGGACCCGCCGTCAGCAGGATCCGCTCGGCCTCCGCCAGCACGACCACATCGCCGTCACGGTCGACGGCGAGCAGCAGGGCGGCCAACTCCTGTGCCGCGCCGGCCCGGCGGGACTCGACGGCGGCCGCCACGTCGCGGAGGCGTGCCGTGGTCGGCCGGTCGGGCAGGTCGTCGCCGCCCGGGCGCACCCAGGCGGCGCGCGCGTCGGCACGGGCACGCAGGCGCTCCAGCAGTTCCTCTCCGAGGCCGCTCCCCACGACTTCCCCTCCCGTTCCGTGGGCCGGTTCTTTCGCCCGGCCCCGCTGCGAGAATCTCCCGTTGTGCGGCGAGCGCGCGAGCGGTTTTCGGTGGTGAGGGCGCGACGCGCGGCCGGCCGTCGCGGTGGAATGTCCCGGTGACGGATGACGAGTTGACGCGTCGGGCGCTGGACGCGTTCCGGGTGGTCGTGGAGCGGGACGGGGCCGGGCCGGTGGAGTCGCGGTCGGGGGCCGGGGTGTGGGCCGTGCGGACGGAGCGGGGGGAGCGGGCGTTCCTGAAGGTCACGGCGGCCGGGGCCGGAGCCGGGGCGCTGGCGGGGGCGCGGCGGGAGGCGCGGTTCTACCGGGAGTTCGGCGGCACGGTGCCGGTGCGGGTGCCGCGGCTGCTGGGGGTCCTGGAGGGCGCGGCGGGGGTGGCGCTGCTCCTCGCCGCGGCCGGGGAGTCGCGCGATGCGGCGTCCTGGAGCGCGGGGATGTGGGCGCGGCTCGGCGGCCAGCTGGCGGCGTTGCACGCCATGTCGCCGCCGGTGGGCGGCGGTTGGGAGCGGCCGGAGCCGCTGCTCGAGGCGCTGGCGGCGCCGGTCTCGCGGGAGGTCGGGGAGTTCTGGGCCCCGTCGGGGCCGTGGCTGCCCGCGGTGCTCGACTGCCGCGCCGAACTCCGGGCGGCGGTCGGGGCGTCGCCCCCGGCCTTCGTGCACGGCGACTGCCACACCCACAACATCACGCACGGCGCGGGCGGGCCGGTCTTCTGCGACTGGCAGTCCGCCGGGGTCGGCCGGGCGGCGACGGACCTGGCCTTCCTCAGCGTGCGCGCGACGCCGTCGGGGGTGGTCGTGCCCCGCGCGCTGGTGGACGCCTACCTGGCGGGCCGCGCGGGAGACCGGCGGGCGCTGGAACGGGCGGTCCTGGCCGAGGAGTTGGCCACTCTCGTCTTCCTCTGGCCGCCGTTCGCCGCGTTCAACGACCCGGAGGGGATCGACCGGGTCCGGCGCCGGGCGCGCCGGCTCGCCGAACGCTTCCTCGGCGGGGCGTGCCGCCCCGGGGCCCCCTCCCGGAGCCGGGGGAGGGGGCGGTCGGGAGGGAACCTCAGCCGCTGACCGTGAGGTTGGAGCTGCCGCTGCTCTGGTAGCCCTCGGTCGCGAGGATCATGTAGTAGTTGAAGCTGCCCAGGGCCATGCCGGCCCGGGACCAGGCGTCGAAGTGGTTGCCGGTGGTGATGGTGCCGCCGGTCCGCCTCGACTGCCGCACGCTCCAGAACTGCGGGAAGGTGCGGGTGCCCTCGACGGAGGGGGCGTTGTAGCGCATCGTGTGGTAGATGTCGTACGTGCCGCCGTCGCTGTTGACCGTGCCGCGGTGGGTCCCGGTGGGGCGGTAGTTGCCCCAGCTGTCGACGATGTAGTACTCGACGAGCGGGTTCGACGTCCAGCCGTAGAGGCACAGGTAGCCGTTGCCCGACGGGCTGAAGCCGCCCGAGTAGTTGACGTTCCTGCGGCTGCCGTTGCTCCAGCCCTTGCCGCAGACGAAGTTGCCGGTGTTGCGCCACGAGGTGCTGTAGTTGCCGCCGGAGCCCAGGGTCATGGAGACGGTGTTGGGCGCGTCGGTCCAGAACGAGTAGTAGAAGCCGTTGTGGGTGCCGGTCTGGTTGGTGGTGATGGTCTGGGCGTGGGCGGTGCCGGGGACGACCAGCGCCGACGTGACCAGGGCCAGCGCGCCGG
Organism: Streptomyces sp. NPDC127098; assembly: GCF_042722465.1. Classification (NCBI taxonomy): domain Bacteria; kingdom Bacillati; phylum Actinomycetota; class Actinomycetes; order Kitasatosporales; family Streptomycetaceae; genus Streptomyces; species Streptomyces sp. NPDC127098. The sequence continues at coordinate 77,489 of NZ_JBHXFJ010000026.1, read as the reverse complement.
CCCCGATGAAGGTCCGGCGGTTGAGCGGGTGGATGGGGGTGTTGTCCGGGGACACTCTTCCTCCTCGTGAAGGCTGGTGGGAGGTGCCAGGGCGGCACCGACCGCGCGCGGGCGTCGTGAGACGCGACGGCGTTCGGTGACGTGTCGGGGCGGGCCGGTGCGGGTGCCCTGGATCGACGGCGGCTCTAGCTGTCGATGCCATGTCAATGTGGGGCTCGACCCTCGAACTGTCAACAGCTTCCGCAAGGATTACGGAAAACTGTTGAACCGTCAGCCTGCTCGTCAAGTGGAGGTATTCGCTGGTCAGTTGGTCGATAATGGTCGCAGGAGGTGCGTCGGAGTGGGGAGGGTGGCGCTCGATCGCGATCGGCACGCGGAGAGTTCCTGAAAAATTTTCGGAAGCCTTCCGGTCGCTCTTGACGGCGCGGGTAAGCTCCTCGCGATGATGAATCACTCCGAGATCAGATCGGAGGTCCCATCCGCGACAGGTGAGTGCTGATGCTCACTCGGACCGTGTATGAGGACTCCCACCTCTCCCGCTGGCTGCGCGTGCGAACGTTCGCCGTGCCGCCCACCGTGATCGAGACCGCGACCGCCCGCCGGCGCGCCGGCGACTGGGCGGGGGCCTGTGCGGCCGCCGGTGTCGACGTCGAACTCACCCCACGCGCCGTGGCGCGCCGCCACGGCCGGGTGCTCGCCGACCAGGTCCGTGCCGACCTGCGCCGGCTGGCGCCCGACCTGCTGCGCTGGCACCTGCCCAGGGTCGCTCCCGACGGACTCCTGCGGCCGGGGCTCACCGTCCCGCTGGCCAGGTACGTCACCGACGGACGAGACAGCCGCGCGGCGCCGCACCTCGTGGTCAGGACCCCGCCGGCCTGGGCGGCCGGTGGCCAACGGCTCAGCCTGGCGCTGTGGCACGGCGCGGAACCCGAGCCGGCCGCCCGCCAGCACCCGCACCCACGGCCCAGCCGACGGTTCCGCCTCGACCTGCACCGGCACCTCTGGGACGCCGAACGCGCCCACGAACTGCGCACCAGGGCCGGGGCCGACCGGCAGCCCGAGGAGGGCCGGCTCGTGCCGGACCCCGCCGAACGGTGGCCGGCCGAGGCACGGATCCTGCTGCGCGCCGAAGGGCGGTCGAGCGGCTCCGTCGCCGCCCGCTGCGCGGCCCGCCAGTGGCTGGTCCTCGACCTCGACGGGGATGCCCCGCCCGGGGTACGGATCACCACGAAGCCCACGGACGGCCGGGGCGCCACGCTGCCGATGCTGCCGGAGGCGGCGATCCAGCCGCTGCCCGACCTCGAACTGGTCCGCGCCGGACTGATCGAGGTCGACCGGCTGCACCCGTTGGTCGCCTCGGCGCTGGCCCCCGACCGCCCACCATCCGACCCGCCGCCGGCCGACCCGGCGCGGCAGGCCCGGCTGGTGGAGTGCCGGGGAGCCGGCCACCGGATCGGCCTCGTCGACGGGACGCTCGTCCCGCTGGACCACGACCCGGACGAGATCCGGCGCGAGGAGCTGCTGGCCGCGCTGGGCGGCACCCCGCTGCCCTGCCTCGGGGCCGTCCACGAGGCGCACCGCCGCCCCGACCAACTGGCCGCCGTCCGCGAGCGCCTGGCGCACGGCGACACCGCCGGCGCCCTGGCCGTCGTCGAGGGTCTGCTCGGCCCAGAGGCGCTGCTGCCCGGCGGCGCGCTGCGGGACGAGCTCGAGGCCGCCGCGCGACGGCGCGTCGACCACGGCCTGTTCCGGGCCGGCCTGGCCGGCCCGGGGCCCGGCCGCGTCCTCCTCCCTGGCCGGCCCCGGCCCGACGGCCACCGCACACGTCCCCGGCACGCCCGCTAGCGGCGCCGGCGAGCCACCGAACCCTGCCCCTTCCCACCACTCACAGGTGATGACGCATGCCCATGACCAATGCCATGACCGATGCCACGATCGACCAACTCGACGTCGCGGGGGAACTCCTGGCCCTGCTGCGCGACTCGACCACCGAACCCCGCCCCGACACCCAGCTGGAGGCCCTGACCCTGGCCGTCGCCGCCGACCTGCCCGTGCTGCTGTGGGGCGAGCCCGGAATCGGCAAGACCGCGGCCCTCACCCAGCTCGCCGCGGCCCTCGACCTGCCGCTGACCACCGTGATCGCCAGCGTGCACGAGCCGTCCGACTTCTCGGGCCTGCCCGTCGTCGGGGACGACCCGGCCACCCAGGGCGTGCCGATGGCCCCGCCGGACTGGGCGGTGCGGCTGGCCCAGGCCGGCCGCGGACTGCTGTTCCTCGACGAACTCTCCACCGCCGCGCCCGCCGTGCAGGCCGCCCTGCTCCGCCTCGTCCTGGAACGGCGGATCGGCGCGCTGCGCCTGCCGCCCGGCGTGCGGATCGTCGCCGCCGCCAACCCCAGGTCCTCGGCGGCGGACGGCTGGGAGCTCAGCCCGCCGCTCGCCAACCGCTTCGTGCACCTGACGTGGACCCACGAGCACGAGGTCGTCGTGCGCGGCCTCGGCGGGACCTGGCCCAGGGCGACGCTGCCCCGGCTCGACCCGGCGAAGCTGCCGGAGGCGGTGGCCTTCGCCCGCCGCGCCGTCTGCGGGCTGCTCGCCGCCCGGCCCACGCTCGTACACCGGCTGCCCACCGGCGAGGCCCGGCGCGGCGGCCCCTGGCCCTCGCCGCGGAGCTGGGAGATGACGCTCCGCCTGGTCGCCTTCGCGACCGCCGCCGGCTCATCCCGCGAGGTGCTCTCGCAGCTCGTCAGGGGCACCGTCGGGGACGGCCCCGGGCTCGAACTGCTGGCCAGCCTCGACCGGATGGACCTGCCCGACCCCGAGACGCTGCTCGCCGACCCGGCCGCCGCGGTGCTGCCCGAGCGCGGCGACCTGCGCCAGACCGTGCTAGAAGGCGTGGTGGCCGCGGTCCGCGAACGCCCGGAGCGTGCCCGCTGGGACGCGGCGTGGACGCTCCTGGTCAAGGCCGTGGAGACCGGCGCCCCCGACCTCGTGGTGGCCCCCGCGACCACGCTCGCCACGCTGCGCCGCGGGGACTGGGAGGTCCCGGCGTCGATCGAGCGGCTGGCCGGCACGGTGGCCCTGTCCCGGCGCGCCGACGAGGCGGCGGCCCGGATCGCGGCGGTCTCCGGGCGGGCCGGCCGATGACGGCGAACCCGCCGGGGGCGCTCGACCTCGACAAGCTCCACGCCGCCCGGCTGTACGCCGCCCGGGCCCGGCCCTACCTGGCGACGGCGCTGTTCGCGCTGCACGTCGTCGCGTCGCGCCGGGTGCCCACCATGGGCGTCGACCGGTACTGGCGCTGCTACGCCGCCCCGGCGTTCGTGGCGCGGACCCCGGTCGAGGAGCTGGCCGGGGTGTGGGTGCACGAGGTGTCGCACCTGCTGCGCGACCATCACGGGCGCGGCGACCGGCTCGCCCGCGAGCGCGGCCTGGTCGGGCGCGGGGACCGGCTGCGGATGAACATCGCGGCGGACTGCGAGATCAACGACGACGTGTTCGGCGACGGCCTGCCCCGCCCGGCGGGCGCCGTCACGCCGAAGTCCCTGGAACTGCCCGAGGGCGGGCTGATGGAGGAGTACCTCGACCGGATCCAAATCGCGCCCCACACCCAGCACCTGGCCTGGCTGGACTGCGGCAGCGGCGCCGACGGCCTGGCACGGGAGTGGGAGCTGGGCCCGGACGGGGCGCACGGCCTCACCGAACACGAGCGGGACGCCGTGCGGTTCCGGGTGGCGCGGGGCATCGTCGGCGAGCCGGGCGACGCCCCGGCGGGCTGGCGGCGCTGGGCCGATGAGGTGTTCCACCCGCCGCAGCCCTGGCGGGAGCTGCTGGGGGCCGCCGTCCGCTCGGCCGCCTCGGGACCCGGCGTCGGCGACGACTACACCTACGGCCGGCCGTCCCGGCGCTCGACCGGGGTGCCGCGCGCGGTGCTGCCGAGCCTGCGACGCAGGCCGCCCCGGGTGGCCGTGGTCGTCGACACCTCCGGGTCGGTCAGCGACGCCGAGTTGGGCAGCGCGCTGCTCGAGGTGGCCGCGATCTCCCGCGCCGTGGGCGGCCGGCGGGACCAGGTGACCGTGGTGTCGTGCGACGCGGCGGCCCGGGTGGCGCACCGGCTCTGCGCCGACGAGGGGATACCGCTGGTGGGCGGCGGCGGCACGGACCTGCGCGCCGGGTTCGCCAGGGCGCTGGGCGGCCCGGCCCGCCCCGACGTCGTCGTGGTCCTGACGGACGGCCAGACGCCGTGGCCGGAGACGCCGCCACCGTGCCGGACCGTCGTCGGTCTCTTCCGCCGGACGACGGGCGCCGGCCGGCGGGTCGAGAACAACCGCGGCTACCGGCCGGACGCGCCGCCCGGCTGGGCCCGGGTGGTCACCATCGGGTGAGGGTGGGGCGGCCCGCCACCGCCCGGCAGGTGGACGGTGACGTCGAGTCCGCCGCCGGGCAGCGGGGTCAGGCGCAGCGTCCCGTGGTGGGCGGTGACCACGGCCTGGACGATGGACAGGCCGAGCCCCGAACCGTCCTCGCCGTGGACGCGTGACCCGTCGCCGCGGACGAACGGTTCCACCAGGCGGTCGGCGGTGGCCGGGTCGATCACCTGACCGGTGTTGACCACCCGCAGCCACGACCGGCCGTCGCCGGTCGTGCCGGTGGAGACCTCGATCCGGCCGCCGGGACGGTTGTGCCGGACGGCGTTGCCGACCAGGTTGCCCGCCATCCGCTCCAGCAGGACACGCCGGCCGCTGACCGGCGCCGGCCGCAGGGTGGCGTCCACCGTCAGGGCGCGGGCCGCGACGTCGCGGGCGGCGGCGTCCAGCGCGTCGCCGGCGACACCGGACAGGTCGGCCGGCCGGAGGGGGCCGCCCGCCCCGGCCTGACTGCGGGCCAGCAGGAGCAGCCCGTCCAGGGTGCGCTGACTGCGCGCCGCGGCCTCCCGCACGTCGTGGGCCATGGCGATCAGCTCGTCCCTGTCCGGCCGGCCGTCGAGGGTCACGTCGACGGCGGTGCGGATGGTGGCCAGCGGCGTGCGCAGTTCGTGCGCCGCGTTGGCGGTGAACAGGCGCTGGCCGCGCAGGCCGTGTTGGACGCGGTCCAGCATGCCGTTGACGGTGGTCGCCAGCGCGGCGAGCTCGTCGGCGGGCGCGGCGACCGGGACCCGCTCGGAGAGGTTGTCGGCCGACAGCCGCCGCGCGGTGGCCGCGATGACCCGCACCGGCCGCAGGATCCGCCCGGCCAGCCACCGGCCGAGGACGGCGGCCAGCACCGTCACCACGGCGAGGGCGACGGCGGCCTGGGTGAGGAACGCGGACAGGGCCAGCTCCCGCACCCGGTCGCCCGCCGCCAGCGCCTGCTCGGGCAGCGGCGGCGGGGGAGGCCCGCCGCCCGTCGTGGTGAGGGAGAGGAAGCCCGTCCGGCGGCCGAGGTACCGCCGCATCAGCAGATAGGTCAGGACGGACAGGGCGAGCCCCGCGGCCAGCACCAGGGCGGTGAGCAGGAGGGTGAGCCGGCCGCGGGCCGTCAGCTGCCGGGGCACGTCACGTCACGACCGGACGCGGTAGCCGGCTCCGGTGACCGTGTCGATCAGCGCCGGGTCGCCCAGCTTGCGGCGCAACGTCCCCACCGTGATGCGGACGGCGTTGGTGAACGGGTCGGCGTGCTCGTCCCACACCTTCTCCAGCAGCGTCTCGGCGCTGACCACGACCCCGCGGGCGGCCAGCAGCTCGTGCAACACGCCGAACTCCTTCGGCGTCAGGTGCAGCGCCCGACCGCCGCGCTCCGCCAGCCGCCGCGCCGGATCGAGCACGACATCCGCGGCGCGCAGCACCGGCGGCCGGGCCGGCACGCTGCGCCGGGACAACGCCCAGACCCGCGCGACGAGTTCGGAGAAGGCGAACGGCTTGCTCAGGTAGTCGTCGGCGCCCATGGCGAGGCCACCGACCCGGTCCTCCACCGAGTCGGCGGCGGTGAGCATGAGGACCCGGTGCCCCCCGTCCCCGGCGAGGCGCCGGCACACCGTGTCCCCATGCACCACCGGCAGGTCCCGGTCGAGCACCACCACGTCGTACGGCGTGTGGGCGCACTTCTCCAGCGCCGACGCGCCGTCGCCGGCCAGGTCGACGGCGAAGCCGTGCCTGCGCAGCCCGGCGGCCACGTACCTGGCCAGCGGCTGCTCGTCCTCGACCAGTAGAACCCGCATGTCCCCGAGTGTGCCGACGCCGGCCTATGGACCGCGTATGTAAAGGCGATCGGTGGCCGAGCGGCACCGGCCGGTAGAAGTTCGCAACGTCCCGTCTCCGAACCCGAGTCGAAGGGTGACGTGCATGAACACCACTCGCCGTACCGTCCTGGGCGCCCTGGGCGCCTCCGCCGTCGCGGCCACCACCACCGGCGTGGCGCCGGCCGTACCCGGGGCCGTCGGGGCCACGTCCGGCCGCGTCCCACGGGAGTTGCGGCCCGGTGGCGCGTTCGACGAGTTCCTGCGGGTGGAGGCCGAGCAGGGCCGGTTCTCCGGCAGCGTGCTGCTCACCCACCACGGGCGGCCGGTGCTGGCCCGCTCCCACGGCATGGCCGACCGCGAACGGGCCGTGCCCAACGGCCCCGACACCGTCTTCGCGCTGGCCTCGGTGACCAAGCTGTTCACCGCCGTCGCCGTGGCCCGACTCGTCCAGCGGGGCCTGGTCGCCTACCAGGCGACGGTCGGCACCTACCTCGACGGCCTCGCGGCCGAGGTGGCCGACCGGGTGACCGTCCACCACCTCCTCACCCACACCTCGGGCCTCGGCGACCCGTTCCAGATGCCGGGGTTCTGGGACGAGGCGCCCGGCTGGAGCAGCGTCGAGGAGGTGATGGCCGGCTACCTGGCCTTCATCAGGACCGACCGGCCGGCGTTCCCGCCCGGCGCCCGGCACGCGTACAGCAACGCCGGCTACCACCTGCTCGGCGAGATCGTCGCCGCGGTGTCAGGGCAGCCGTACCACGACCACATCAGGGAGCACGTCTTCGAGGCTGCCGGAATGGCCGACTCGGACTTCCACACCAAGCCGCGGTGGCGCACCGACCGTCGCATCGCCCACCCCTACGTCCGCGCGGAGTCGGGCGAGTGGGAGGACGTCCTGGAGGAGCGGCTGTTCGTCGGCACCCCGGCCGGGGACGCCTTCGCGAGTTGCGGCGACCTGGCCCGGTTCGCGCACGCGCTGACGGGCGGGGAGCTGCTCGACGCCGGGCACACGGCGATCACGCTCGGCGGGAAGGTGCCGCCCGCGCCCGCCGGCGGCGGCGGTGACGGCGGCCCGGCCAGGACGGTGTTCCAGGCGTACGGGCCGACGGCCGCGCTGGAGCGGGGCCAGTGGGTGGTCGGGCACGGCGGCGGCTCCCGGGGCATCTCGACCAGCGTGGACCTCTTCCCCGACACCGGCTGGGTCGCGGTGGTCCTCGCCAACCACGACGTGCCCCTGGGGACCATGCCGGCCGTGCCCGCGAAGGCCAGGGAGCTGATCGTCGCCGTGGGGACCTGAGTCGGCCGGCGCCCGCGGCCACTGCCAGACTGTGACCGGCTGACAGACCAGTGGAGCGGGAAGGGGTATGGAATGTCCGTACTGGACACCGAGATCGGCGCCCTACGGGGCGGCCCGGCCGACCTCGCGCAGTACCGGGGCAAGGCGGTCCTGATCGTGAACGTCGCCTCCAAGTGCGGGCTGACCCCGCAGTACGCGGCCCTGGAGGAGCTGCAGCGCCGGTACGCCGCGCGCGGCTTCACCGTGCTCGGCGTGCCCTGCAACCAGTTCATGGGGCAGGAGCCGGGCACCCCGGAGGAGATCGCCACCTTCTGCTCCGCCACCTACGGCGTCACCTTCCCGCTCACCGAGAAGGTCGACGTCAACGGCGAGACCCGCCACCCCCTCTACGCGCGACTGACCGAGACGGCCGACGCCGACGACTACCGCGGCGACATCCGCTGGAACTTCGAGAAGTTCCTCGTCGCGCCCGACGGCACGGTCGCCGCCCGCTTCGCCCCGCAGACCGAGCCGGACTCCGCCGCCGTCACCGCCGCCGTCGAGGCCGCGCTGCCGGCCTGACGTCACGCCCTCGGCCCGACGTCACCCCCGGCCGGTGGCACGCGGCCGGCGCCGCGCAGCAGGCGCTCGGCCGTGGCGGCGAGGTAGCCGGCGAAGCCGGCCGGCTCCTCGACGGTGAACTCCAGGTCGGTCAGCACGAGGACGGTCGCCAGCCACTCGTAGGAGTCGACGTCGGCGGTGTAGCGGCAGCGCCCGTCGTCGAGGGGGTGGAGGGTGCCGTCCACCCGGTGCAGGCGGGCGGCGGCGTCCCGCGCGTCGGCGTGCAGGACGAGCACCACCTGATGGGCGCTCGGGGCCCGGAAGCGCCGCCGCAGGTGCTCGGCGAGGTCGTCGGCCGGCAGGTCGCGGGGCGGGAAGACGTCCCCGGTCGGGCGCGGCCCGGCGATCCGGTCGAGCCGGAAGGTGCGCCAGTCGCGACGGTCGAGGTCCCAGCCGAACAGGTACCAGCGCTGCCGCAGCCGCACCAGCCGGAACGGGTCGACGGTACGGCGGGACGAGCCGCGTGGGCCCGTGTGGTCGAGGACGACGCGGCGCCGCGCGGCGATCGCGGCGGCGAGGTCGCCCAGCGTCTCCGGGCTCGGCTGCGGGTGCCCCGGGGCGCCGACCTCCACCGCGGCCAGCAGCTCGTCCGTCCGGCGCCGCAGCGGGGCGGGCAGCACGCGCCGCAGCTTGGCGGCGGCGCGGTCCGCCGCCTCGGTACCGCCGGCCGCGGCGAGCCGCAGCCCCAGGGCGGTGGCGATCGCCTCGTCGTCCTCCAACATCAGCGGCGGCAGCGCCGCGCCGGCGACCAGCCGGTAGTAGCCGCCTGGTCCGCGCACGCTCTCCACCGGATACCCCAGGGCGCGCAGCTGCTCGATGTCGCGGCGGAGCGTGCGCGGGGGCGCGCCCAGGGCCGCCGCGAGCTCGCCGGCCGCCCAGCGCCGACCCGTCTGCAACAGCGAGAGCAGCCGCAGCATGCGCTCCCTCGGCGTGGCGGCGGTCACGACCCACCTCCAGATAGTGGCCAGGATCCGGCCACAACCGATCGTAGCGTCGAGGTATGGAACGAGCGGACTGGATCACTGTCGAGGGGGCGCGCACCCACAACCTGCGCGACGTGTCGTTGCGGGTGCCGAAGCGGCGGCTCACCGTGTTCACCGGGGTCTCGGGCTCCGGCAAGTCCTCGCTGGTCTTCGACACCATCGCCGCCGAGGCGCAGCGCCTGGTCAACGACACCTACCCGCTGTTCGTCCGCAACCGGCTCCCGCAGCACCCGCGGGCGGACGTGGACCGGCTCGACGGGCTCGTCTTCACCACCGTCGTCGACCAGCGCCGCTTCACCGGCAACGCGCGCTCCACCGTCGGCACCGCCAGCGACCTCGCCCCGCTGCTGCGGCTGGCGTTCTCCCGGGCCGGCCGGCCGTCCGCCGGGTTCACCCCGGCCTACTCCTTCAACGACCCGGCCGGCATGTGCCCGCGCTGTGAGGGCCTGGGCGTGGTCGACGACATCGACGTCGAGGCGCTGCTCGACCGGTCGAGGAGCCTGCGCGAGGGAGCCGTCAGGTTCCCCACCTTCGCGCCGGGCACCTACCGGTGGAAACGCCTCGTCCACGCCCGCCTGGTGGACCCGGACACGCCGCTGTCCACGCTCACCGACGCGGAGCTCGACACCCTTCTCCACGCCGAGGGAGTGCGGCCGACCGACCCCGACCCCGAGTACCCGAGGACCGCCCTCTTCGACGGCGTCCTCCCCCGGCTGCGGAAGGGCTATCTGCGCCGCACCCCGGCCCGCCTCACCGAGGCCGAGCGCGACGCCCTGGCCCGGGTGGTGGCCAGGCGCCCCTGCTCCGAGTGCGGCGGCACCCGGCTCGGCGAGCGGGCGCGCGCCAGCCTGATCGAAGGCCGTTCGATCGCCGACTGGTCCGCGCTGTCCGTCACCGAGCTCCGGCACGTGGTCGCCGCCGTCCGGGAGCCCGCCCTCGCCCCGCTCGTCGCGGCCATCGGCCAGCGCCTCGACGCCCTGGACGCCGTCGGGCTCGGCTATCTCAGCCTGGACCGCGGGTCGAGCACCCTCTCCGGCGGGGAGGCCCAGCGCGTCAGGATCGTCCGGCACCTCGGCAGCGCGCTCAGCGACGTCGCCTACGTCCTGGACGAGCCAAGCGCCGGCCTGCACCCGCACGACGTCCACCGGCTGCTCGACCTGCTCGGCAGGCTGCGCGACGCGCACAACACGGTCCTCGTCGTCGAGCACCACCCGGCCGTCATCGCCGCCGCCGACCACGTCGTCGACCTCGGTCCTGGCGCCGGGAGCGCCGGCGGCACCGTCCGGTTCGAGGGCTCCCCGGCCGAGCTGCGCGCCACCGACACGCCCACCGGCCGCCTGCTCCGCACCTCGCTCCGGTTCGGCGGCCGGACGCGGACCCCGCGCGGTTCCGTGCGGATCGAGCACGTGACCGCCCACAACCTGCGTGACGTCACCGTCGAGCTGCCGCTGGGCGTGCTCACCGCGGTGACCGGCGTGGCCGGCTCCGGCAAGAGCACCCTGTTCGCCAGGGAACTGCCGAAGCGCCACCCGGAGTTCGTCGTCATCGACCAGGCGCCGCCGGGCGGCGGCGTCCGGTCGACGCCGGTCACCGTCCTCGGCGTCGCCGAGGCGATCCGCGACACCTTCGGCCGGGCCACCGGGCTGCACCCGTCGTGGTTCAGCGCCAACGCGCGCGGCGCCTGCCAGGTCTGCGGGGGGAAGGGCGTGATCGTCACGGACCTCGCCTTCCTCGACGACGTGCGGACGACCTGCGACGCCTGCGAGGGCGCCAGGTTCAACCCCACGGCGTTGGCCGCCACCGTGCGCGGCCACAGCATCGCCGACGCCCTCGCGATGAACGCGGCCGGGGCCGTCGCGCTCTTCGCCGACCGGCCCGACGTCGTCCGCCGCCTCGGCTGGCTGGACCGCGTCGGGCTCGGCTACCTGGCCATCGGCCAGAGCCTGGACACGCTCTCCGGCGGCGAACGGCAGCGGCTCCAACTCGCCCGGCACCTCGGTCGGTACGAGGAGACCGCCGAGGAGCGGCGGATCGTGCTCGACGAACCCACCGCGGGACTGCACGGCAGCGACGTCGACCGCCTGGTCGCCCTGCTGCGTGAACTCGTCGACGACGGCGCCACGATCGTCGCCATCGAGCACCACCAGCGGCTGATCGCCGCCGCCGACCACGTCATCGACATCGGCCCCGGCGCGGGCCCGGACGGCGGCACCGTCGTCTTCCAGGGCCCGCCGAGCGCGCTGGCCCGGGCGGCCGGCTCGACCACCGGCCGCCACTTGCGCGCGGCGCTCGGCGACGGCTGACCGGTTGTTCGGCAGAGAACGTTTCAATCGTGTGTCGGGAAGGGAAAGGGCCCATAACTGGGAGCGCTCCCAAAGCACCGGACATCCACCCCCCTCCGGACGAGGAGTCGCAGTGTTGACGCTACGACACGATCGCACCGACGCGCGCCGCTGGACCTTCCGGGCTCTGCTGGCGGTGCTGGCCGCCGCCATGCTGTTCGTGACGCCCTGGTCCAGCCCCTCCGCCACCGCCCACGGCTCGACCGCCGCCCCGGTCTCCCGCAACTACGGTTGTTGGCAGCGCTGGGGCAACGACTTCCAGAACCCGGCCATGCAGCAGCAGGACCCCATGTGCTGGCAGGCGTGGCAGTACGACACCAACGCCATGTGGAACTGGAACGGTCTGTACCGCGAGGGCACGAACGGCAACTACCAGGCCTTCATCCCCGACAACCAGCTGTGCAGCGCCGGCCACACGCAGGACGGCCGGTACAACTCGCTCGACAACCCGGGCGCCTGGCGGACGTCGGCCATCGGCAACAACTTCACGGTCAACCTCGTCGACCAGGCCTTCCACGGCGCCGACTACCTGCGGGTCTATGTGACCAGGCAGGGGTACAACGCGCAGACGGACGCCCTGGACTGGGGTGACCTGGAACTGCTGGCCAACACAGGCAGGTACGCCCCCGCCGGCAACTACACGGTCAACGTCAGCGCGCCGGGCCGTTCGGGACACCATGTGGTCTACACGGTCTGGAAGGCCTCGCACGCGGACCAGATCTACTTCCTCTGCAGTGACGTGACCTTCTGAGCCACTTCCAGGACAGCGCCACCCGAGGGCCCCGCCCGGACGCCGACCGCGTCCGGGCGGGGCCCTTCCCGGTCGGCCCTCCGGTCGGCGCCGGCCGTCGACACGGTGTGTGGCGGAACGGTTCGTTTGCGTTCCGGTGAGGAGACGGCCTAGGCTCGCATCATCGAAACGGTCGCGGATCGAACCGCTGTCGTATCGATGTCACACGGCTGAGCGACGCGTGCCCCGGAGGCGCCGGTGATGACAGTCAGGGCGGTATCGAGAAGGCGCTACTCCCGCCTCACCCCGGAGCGCGAGCGGGCCCTGCTGGAGGCCACGTTGCAGATCGTCCGGGAGAAGGGGTACGAGCAGCTCACCCTGGAGGAGGTGGCGGCCCGCACCAGGAGCAGCAAGGCCACGCTCTACCGGCAGTGGGGCGACAAGCGGACGCTGGTGGCCAGCGCGCTGCGCGCCTCCGGGCCCATGACGGCGGAGCACGCCGACACGGGGTCGCTCGCGGGCGACCTGCGGCACTGGCTGACGCACTTCGCGGAGCAGGACTCCGACCTGGAGGTGCTGGTCGGGCTCTACCGGACGGCGCTCACCGACGCGGAGGCGCTCGACGTGCTGCGCGAGGTCGTGATCGACCGGGACTTCGCGCCGGTGCGGCAGGCGGTGGCGGCGGCGGTCGAGCGGGGGGAGATCTCCGCGGAGGGGCCCGCCGTGTCCTATCTGACCCACCTGCTGATCGGTTGCCTGCTGGCCGGCCCCCTCGTGGACGCCGGCGACTGGGACCTCGACGCCATCCTCCGTTACCTCGACCGGGTCATCCTTCCCGTTCTCGCCCTGCGGTAGTTCCCGCGGCGGGCAGATCCCCACCGGGCCCGCGGTGGCACCCCACGTGCCGGGCCCGCTTCTTCGCCAGGTCGATTTATCACCCGATAGGAGACTTACGCGGTGGCTACCCTTCTCTACCGGCTCGGCCGCTGGTCCTTCCGGCGCCGCTGGCTGGTGTCGTTCCTGTGGATCGTGGTCCTCGTCATCGCCGGCGCCGGCATGATGAGCGGCTCGGGGCCCGCCTCTTCGACGTTCACCGTGCCCGGCACGGAGGCACAGCGGGCGTTCGACCTGCTCGACGAGCGCTTCCCCGGGGCGGCCGCGGACGGGGCGAGCGCCCGCGTCGTCTTCCGGGCGCCCGAGGGCGACCGGATCACCTCGGACGAGCACCGGGGCGTCGTCGAGGACGTCGTCGCCGCGCTGACCGGGAGTTCGTCCCGGGTCGCGGCGGTGACCGATCCGTTCACCACGGACGGGGCGGTCAGCGGCGACGACCGCACGGCCTACGCCCAGGTGAGCTACACCGAGCCGTCGAACGACCTGACCGACGCCGACCGCGAGGGCCTGACCGAGGCCATGGACCTGGGCCGCGACGCCGGACTCACCGTGGAGGGCAGCGGCGACGCGCTCGCCGTCGAGCCGGAGGTCCTCGGGCCCACCGAGGTGATCGGCGTGGGTGTCGCCGCGGTGGTGCTGTTCCTCGCCCTGGGGGCGCTGGTGGCCGCGGGGCTGCCGCTGCTGACCGCGCTGGTGGGCGTCGGCATCGCCTTCGCCGGGGTGGCGACCCTCTCGGGGCCGCTGGGGCTCGACAGCATGACGCCGATCCTGGCCGTCATGATCGGCCTCGCGGTGGGCATCGACTACGCGCTGTTCATCGTCTCCCGCTACAAGCACGAGCGGGCCGAGGGGCGTTCGGCGTACGACGCGGTCGGGGTGGCCGCCGGCACGGCCGGCTCGGCCGTGGTCTTCGCCGGCCTGACGGTGGTCATCGCGCTGGGCGGCCTCTTCGTGGTGAACATGCCGATGCTGACCAAGATGGGTCTGGCCGCGGCCGGGGCCGTGGTCGTCGCCGTCGCGGTCGGTCTTACCCTGCTGCCGGCCCTGTTGGGCTTCGTCGGCGACCGGATCCTCGGCCGGGGCGACCGGCGCGCCAGGGAGTCGGCCGCCACCGGCGGGCCGACGCTCGCCGTGCGCTGGGTGCGGTTCGTGATGCGCCGTCCGCTGGCCGTGCTCCTGGTCGCGGTCGCGGGGCTCGGGGTGGTGGCCCTCCCCACTACGGGGCTGCGCCTCGGGCTGCCGGACGACGGGGCGCAGCCGACGTCGACGACGCAGCGCCAGGCGTACGACATGCTGGCCGACTCGTTCGGCCCCGGCTTCAACGGTCCGCTGCTCGTCGTGGTGGACGCGACGCGCGCGGAGCAGCCGCAGCGGGTCGTCGAGTCGGTCGCCGACTCGCTCGCCGGGCTCGACGGGGTCGCGGCCGCGACGCCGGCCGCCCCCAACCAGGACGGCGACACCGCCACCGTGACGGTGATCCCCGACACCAGCCCGACCGAGGCCGGGACCGAGGACCTCGTCGACCGGATCAGGGCGGGGGTGGCGGACGAGGCCGCCGCCGAGGGGGCGGATGTGCTGGTCACCGGGCAGACGGCGCTGAACATCGACGTCTCGCAGCGGATGCAGAGCGCCCTCGTGCCCTACCTGGCGCTGGTCATGGGGCTGGCCTTCCTGCTGCTGATCCTGGTGTTCAGGTCGATCCTGGTGCCGCTGAAGGCGGCCCTCGGCTTCCTGCTCTCGGTGCTGGCGTCGTTCGGCGTCGTCGTCGCGGTCTTCCAGTGGGGCTGGGCGGCGGGTCTGCTGGGCGTCGAGCAGCCCGGGCCGATCATGAGCCTGATGCCGATCCTGCTGATCGGGATCGTGTTCGGCCTGGCGATGGACTACGAGGTCTTCCTGGTCAGCCGGATGCGGGAGGCGTACGTCCACGGGGCCTCGCCGCGCGACGCGGTCGAGTCGGGCTTCGGGCACGGGGCCCGGGTCGTCGCCGCCGCGGCGGTGATCATGATCAGCGTCTTCGCCGGCTTCATCGGCTCTCCCGAGACGATGATCATGACGGTGGGTCTGGGGCTCGCGGTGGCCGTCCTCTTCGACGCCTTCGTGGTGCGGATGACCATCGTGCCCGCCGTCCTCGCGCTGCTCGGCGAGCGGGCGTGGTGGCTGCCGAAGCGGCTCGACCGGGTGCTGCCCAACGTGGACATCGAGGGCGAGGGGCTCAAGGCCAGCCTCTCCGCCGCCGCCGAACCGGCGGCGGAGAGCGAGAAGGACGGCCTGAGCCGCTCCCTCTGACGACGCACTGACGACGCGCACTGACGGCGCACTGACGGCGGATCGGGACGGTGCCGGCACCGGCTTCGGCCGGTGCCGTGCCGGTCCCGGTCGTTCCGCTAGCGGCCGAGGCCGGCCAGGGCCACGGTGGCGGCGCGGGCGACGAGGGCGTCGTCGCGTTCGGCGTTCTCCTGGTCCCGGCCGGACATGACCGCCATGACGACGGGGTTGCCGCCGTCGGCCGGCCACAGCACGGCGATGTCGTTGCGGCCGCCGTAGCCGGCGGTGCCCGACTTGTCGGCGACGGTCCAGTCCTCGGGGACGCCGGCGTGGATCAGGGTCTCGCCGGTGGTGTTGGTCGCCATCCAGGTGGTGAGGAGCTCGCGTTCCTCCCGGTCCAGCACGTCGCCCAGCAGGTAGGCCCGCAGGTCGCCGGCGAGCGCGCGCGGGGTGCTGGTGTCGCGGACGTCGCCCGGGGTCCCGTCGCTCAGCTCCGGCTCGATCCGGTCCATCTCGGTGACGTCGTCGCCGAGTTCCTCCAGCGCCACCTCCAGTCCATCGGGGCCGCCGAGCGCCTCGAACAGCAGGTTGGCCGCCGTGTTGTCGCTGTACCAGAGGGTGGCGGCGGACAGCTCGCGCAGGCTCATCCCGGTCTCGACGAAGTTCTCCGTCACGGGCGAGTTGGGCACGATGTCGTCCTCGGAGTAGGTGACCACCTCGTCCATGCCCTCGACGCCGTACCGCTGGAGCGTCGCGCCCACCGCGAGCGCCTTGAACGTCGAGGCGAACGCGAACCGGTCGTCCGCCCGGTAGGCGACCTCCCGGCCGGTGCCGGTGTCCAGCGCGTACACGCCGAGCCGCGCGTCGAACTCCTCCTCAAGATCGGCGAACCCGCGTTCGGTGTCCGCCGCGGACGCCGGCGCGGCGGCCGGCGCCTCGACGGCGCGGGTGGGCTCGGCCTGCTGTCCGCAGGCCGGGAGCGCGACGAGTGCCAGCACGCCGGCCACCCGGGCGGCGGTGCCCCGGCGCGGGCGAAGCGGATGTGTCATGGACGAACCTCCACGGTGTGTCGAAAGACCTCAGCGATCGGTGGCCGGAGGAGAGCCCCGGCGACGACCAGCCTTCGGGGGGACGGGCCCCGGCGTCCAAGACGCCGGCGCGCGGTTCCATGCCCGATCGGCATAGTCGCCCGGACCGGGCCTAGAGAGCGCCCAGGAAGTCGGCGGCGACCGGGCCCGCGTCGCTGCCGCCCGAGCCGCCGTCCTCCAGGACCACGGCGAAGGCGAGGTCGCGCTCGCCGAGGAAGCCGATGATCCAGGCGTTGGTGGACAGTTCACCGTCCTCGTCCGCGAACTCGGCGGTGCCGGTCTTGCCGTGCGGCTCGCCCGGCACGCCCGCCAGCGCGGCGGCGGAGCCGGCCGTGACGGTCTCGCGCATCATCGACCGCAGCGCCTGGAACGTCTCAGGGGCGAGCTCCGCTGGGGCCCGGTGCGGCTCGTCGACGGCGGCCGGCACCAGCACCGGCTGGTGGAAGGCGCCCTGCGCGACCGTCGCGGCGACCGAGGCCATCACCAGCGGGCTGGTCTGCACCCTGGCCTGCCCGATCAGCGACGCGGCCAGCTCGTTGTCGCTCTCGGCGACCGGCACCGAGCCGTCGAAGGTGGCGGCGCCGACGCTCCACTCGCCGCCGATGCCGAACGCCTCGGCGGCGCGGCTCAGGGTGTCGGGCGCGAACCGGTCGCGGTGGTCGATCAGGGCCGTGTTGCAGGAGGCGGCGAACGCCTCGCGCAGCGTGGTGTCCGGGCCGAGCTCGAACTCGTCCTGGTTCTCGAAGGACTGCCCGTCGACGGTGACGGTGCGCGGGCAGCCGAGGACGTCGTCCGGCGTGGCGCCGCCCTCCAGCAGCGCCGCGGCGGTCACCACCTTGAAGGTGGAACCGGGCGCCAACTGCCCGCGCAGCGACCGGTCGAACCCGTCGAGCGGCCAGTCGGCGGCGGCCAGCACCCGCCCGGTCGAGGGCTCGATCGCCACGATCGCCCCCTGCCGCCCGGCGCTCTCCAGCGCGGCCTCCGCGGCGGCCTGCGTCGCCGGGTCGATCGTGGTCTCCACCGGGCTGCCGTCCGTGCCGCCCTCCCAGGCGTGGAGCGTCTCCACGGCCGCGCCCGACGCCCGGTCCGCGACCACCACGGCCGCCGAGCCGGCGCCCGAAAGCTGCTCGTCGTACCGCTGCTGGAGACCCGAGACGCCGGCCCCGGTCTCCGGGTCGAGCGCGCCGACCACGGCCCGCGCGGAGCGCGCGAGCTGCCGGGTGCCTGCCACGGACTCCAGGCCGGGCACGGCCCGCAGCGCCTCGGCGTGCTCCTGGAAGACCTCGTCCCGCAGCGTCACCACCGCGACGGCCTGTTCCGGCACGGCCGCCGCAACCCGGTCGGCCAGCGCCCTGGTGTCGATGCCCACGTCCAGCGCCTCAAGCGCCGCCCAGGCGGCCGCAGGATCGGTGAGGTCCGCCGGCCGGACCGCGAGGTCCCAGACGGCCGACGGGCCGGCCAGCGGGCTGCCGTCGGCGGCGAGTATCGGCGCGCGCTCGGCCTCCTCGGTCGTCAGCACCAGGGTCTGGCCCTCGGCCAGCTCGGGGTGGACCAGCGCCGACTCCCACGCCACCAGCCAGTCCGCACCGTCACCGTCACCGGGTCGCATCGGCGCCGTCGACTCGTACGACCACGCGCCGAGCCCGGGCAGCGTGAACGTCGCGGTGAACGACACGACCAGGCCCTCCACGTCGCCCTCGGCGTCCCTCCCCATCGGCTCTGGCTCGCCGGCGAGGGCGAACTCCACCCGCTCCGGCCGGGTGTTCTCCCGCACGGACTCCAGCAGCGACCGCGCCGCCTCGGGGTCGTCGGTGAGCCCGGCCGCCGCTTCCAGGTCGTCGGCCGCCCAGGCGTCCAGGAACCGCCGCGCCCCCTCGGCCGCCGCGTCACCACCGCCGTCCCCGTCGTCCCGGCGCAGCACCAGCGTCACCACCACCGCCGCCGCGAACACCGCCACCACGAGCGCGAGCACGCCGCCCACCCGGGCGCCCCCGCGCCATCGGCCGTTCCGTCCCATGCCGATCCTCCGCTCTCTTCTCCGGGTCTCCCCGTGCGCCCACCCTCCGGCTCCGTGGCCCGTGGCGTCCAAGCCCTGAACGCGCGGTTCCATGCCGCTTTGGCATACTGTGGCGCCATGGATCTGGTGGGGGCGTGCCGCGCGTTCGTCAACGTGAGCGAGCGCGGCAGTTTCACGGTCGGCGCGGCGGCGGCCCGGATGGCGCAGTCCGTCGCGAGCCGCCGCATCGCGGCGCTGGAGCGGCACCTCGGCGAGCGGCTGCTCGAGCGGTCCTCCCGCCCGGCCGCGCTCACCCCCTTCGGCCGGGACATCCTGCCGCTCGCCGCCCAACTGGTGCGGGTCGCCGACCGCCTCGAACACGAGGCCGAGGCCGTTCGGCACGCGCCGCTGCGGCTCGCCGTCCCCGACACCTGCCCCACCGGCGCCCTGGCCCACTTCATCGCCGACGCGCGCGGCCACGGCCTGCGCCTCGACCCGCGCCCGGGGCCGCCCGCCGAGCGCGCCGAGCTGCTGCGGTCCCGCCAGGTGCGCGCCGCCCTGCTGGCGCTGCCGCCCGCCGAGGCGACATGGACCGTCCCCCTCGGCCTCGCCGTCGCCGCCGACCCCGGCGGCGGGCCGATCTACCTGGACACCCTCCGGCCGGGGCGCACCGACCGCGACCGACGCCCCCGCCGCGTCTGGTTCCAGTCCGAGGACGACGTGCCCCACGTCAGGGACGGCCTCACCCGGCTGCGGGACGCCGTCGGGCTGCGCCCGGCGCAGCTCGCCGCCGCCCACTCGGTCGCCGCCGCCACCGCCGACGTGCTGAGCCACGGCGACGCGCTGCTGTGCTCGCCCGCGCAGGCCGGTGAACTCCGCCTCCACTGGCGGCCGATCGGCGAGCTCGACGCCGGCTTCGGCCGCGGCTTCTCGCTGGTCGTGGCGGACGAGACGGACGCGGACGCGCTCCGCGTCCGGCAGGTGTGCGGGCGCGGGATCGCCCGCTGCCTCGGCGCCACCGAGCAGGCGGTCGAGACCGTCGAGGTGGTGTCGTGACCACCGGAACCAGCCGGGTGCTCAGCGAACTGCGCGGCATGCTGCGGGACGGCGGGCTGCGCGGCTCGTTCCTCGTCCGCGACCTGGAGACGGGCGACGAGCTCGGCATCGACCCCGACATCGACTTCCCCGTCGCCTCCCTGGCGAAGGTCCCGCTCGCCCTGGCCACCCTGGAGCGCGTCCGGCGCGGCGAGCTCGACGGCGCCACCCAGATCGAGGTCCAGCCCGGGCGCAGCACGGTCCCCGGGCCCACCGGCCTGAGCCGCTTCCGCCACCCGGCCCGCGTCGCCGTCGACGACCTCCTCCACCTCGCCATGGCCATCAGCGACAACGTCGCCGCCGACGCGCTCTTCGCGCTCACCCCGCCCGCCGAGGTCGGGGCGATCCTGGACGGGCTCGGGCTGCGCGGCATCGCGGTCCGCCACACGATGGGGGAGTTCACCGACACCCCGTGGGAGCACTTCCAGGGGCCGGACGCGCACCTCGCCCAGGCCCTCGCGATCGACGCCGGCACGGCAGGGCGGGGCCACCGGCTGCCGCAGTTCGACGTCTCCCGCACCAACGCCGGCACGGCGCGGGCCTTCGTGGACCTCCTGCAGGCCCTGTGGACCACCCCCTCCCCGGTCCACCCCGACGTGGCGGCGGGCGTGCGGAGGCTCATGGCCGACAACCTGCTGCGCCAGCGCCTCGCCCCGGACTTCGTCTCCGACACCTCCACCTGGGCGTCCAAGACCGGCACCCTGCTCAACCTCCGCCACGAGGTGGGGGTGGTCAGGCACGCCGACGGCCAGACGTACGCCGTCGCCGCGCTGACCGAGTCCCGGGTGGCGGCGAGCATCCAGCCCGCCGCCGAGGCCCTGATGGGCCAGGTCGCCCGCCGGCTGCGGGACGAACTCCGCGCCGCCTGACGCGCCCCTCCTACGCCGGCGGGCGGCCGGCGTAGGCGCGCAGCGCCGCGCGCTGCTGCGGCAGGCCCCAGGCGTCGACTATCTCCAGGAAGTTGACCCAGCTCCAGGTGTCCTCGTCCAGCTCGGCCAGCACGCCGACCAGGCGCCGCTGACCGGCGGTGAGCTCGGCGAACGGCGGCAGCGGCGTTGGCCGCTCGTCCCCGAAGGCCAACCGGAGGGCCGCGGTGGCGACGGGGAAGACGGCCGGACCGCTCGTGGCGGCGGCCAGCCCGTCCGTGACCGCGCTCAGCGTCTCCTCCGGGTGGCGGTCGGCGAGCAGCGTGAGGCTGGCGGCGGAGTAGCCCCGCAGGTCGCCCTCGTGGAAGGGCACGCCGGTCGCGCCGGCGCTCGGCGGCTCCGCCTGGGCGGCGGCCAGCTCGGCCAGCACCGCGGACGCGTCCTCCGCCGGGTGGCCGAGGCGGGCCAGGGCGGTCGCGGCGGCCCAGCGCACCACGGCATCCCCGGCGTCGAGGCGGGGGCGGAGCCGGGCGGCGAGGGCGGCGTCCCCCGGCGTGCCGAGCAGCCCGACGGCCACCAGCGCGGTGGCCGTTACCCCCGGATCGGTCTCGCGCTCCAGCAGGCCGAGCAGCGCGGGCAGGGTGCCCGCGGCCTCCTCGGGGAACCAGCCGAGGACGTACGCCGCGCCGGTCCGCACGCCGGGATCGGCGTCCGCCAGCAGAGCCGTCACGCCCCGCACCTCGCCGCGCACCGCGTCGTACGCCGCCAACTCGGCGGCAGCCGCCCGCTGTTCGTACGCGCAGTCGAACATCTGCCGGCGCCACTCCCGGGCCCGGCGCTCGCCTTCGTCGGGCGCCTCGGCCACCTGGCGATCCAACTCGGCGATCAGGTCCGCCGGGTCCCGCGCGACGAACTCGGCCACCCGGCTCCGCCAGCCGGCCGTGTCCACGCCGCCCGGCAGGTGCGCCTCGTCGTAGCCGATGGCGAGCCCGGCCAGCAGCCCGAGGACGGCGTCACGGTCGGCCAGCGAGGTGTCGGCCGCGATCCGGGCCAGAAACGGCACCGCGTGGGCCGTGGCCTCGTAACGACTGCCCTGGTGGAAGACGTTGGTGTACAGCTTCCCCAGGGCGCCGAGCCGCTCCTCCTCGTCCGGATCGCACAGCGCCCGCAGCAACCCCGGCACGTCGGCGGCCGAGCCGTAGGCGTGGTTGAGCCCGGCCCAGTCAATCGTGTCCAGCCCGGCCAGCGGGTCCTTCGCTTCTGTTGTCACGCCTCGCACTGTCGCACGCGCCACTGACAGCGACGCCCGGCAGGATGGTCGCTTGACTCTCACACCGTGTGAGACGGTCGACTCGGAGACGTCATGTTCACCATCGGAGACTTCGCCAGGCACGGCCGCGTGTCGGTCCGGATGCTGCGTCACTACGACGCCACCGGGCTGCTGCGGCCGGCCCACGTCGACCCCGCCACCGGCTACCGCTACTACACCGCCGCCCAACTCGCCCGCCTCAACCGGGTCATCGCGCTCAAGGACCTCGGCTTCAGCCTCCAGCAGGTGCGGGACATCATGGACGAGCGGGTGGGCGTCGAGGAGCTGCGCGGCATGCTCCGGCTGCGGCGGGCCGAGCTGGAGGCCGCCATGGCCGAGGCGGCGGCGCGCCTGGTGCGGGTCGAGGCGAGGCTCCGGTCGATCGAGAGCGAGGGGCACATGCCCACGAACGACGTCATCCTCAAGTCCGTGCCGGCCGTCCGGGTGGCCGAGCTGACCGCGACCGCCGCCAGCTACGAGCCGGAGGACATCGGCCCGGTCATCGGCCCCCTCTACGACGAGTTGTTCCGCCGCCTGGACGCGGCGGGGATCACCCCCACCGGTCCTGGCGTCGCCTACTACGAGGACGCCCCGGAGGGCGGCGGCCGGATCCTCGTCCACGCCGCCGTCCAGGTCTCCGCTCCCCTCCGGGAGGACGGCGACTTCGTGGTGCGTGACCTGCCGCCCGTCGAGCAGGCCGCGACCATCGTGCACCGGGGCTCCATGGACACCGTCCTGCCCACCGCCCAGGCCCTGGCCCACTGGATCGACGCCAACGGCCACCGGTCGACCGGGTACCCGAGGGAGGTCAGCCTGGAGTGCCCGGAGAACCGCGACGACTGGGTGACGGAGCTCCAGGCTCCCGTGGCCCAGGCCTGACTGCCGCTCAGTCCTCGCCGACGACCGACAGGTCGTCGCCCAGGGCGGCCGCGACCGCGGCCGCCCTGGCGTGGTCGTCGAGGCGGCGGGTCAGATAGGCGCAGCCGTGGCCGTGGCGCAGCGACCACCAGGCGGCGGAGCCGCCGATGCCGCCCTTGGCGATCTTGCCGCGGTCGCGGATGAGGCCGAGGGTCCAGGTGAGCCGGGTGCCGAAGACCTCGTCGAAGCCGGTGACCTGGGAGGCGAGGAGTTCGGCGTGCAGCTCGGGGCCGAGCAGCTCGCGGACCGGTCCTGCCTCGTCGGTCAGCTCGGCGAAGATCCGGGCCATGGCGGTCGCCGTGGTGTGCAGGTTGACCGCGCCGAAGACTGCGCGCCGGAAGTCGTTCGCGTTGACGCGGCCGGTGTCGAGCGCCCCGTCGGGTATGCGGAGCCACGGCGCCGCGTGCAGCCGCTCCGGCCAGTCGGGGTGCGCGTACTCCAGCTCGGCGACGCGGCCGAGCTCGGTCTCCGGCACGCCGAACCAGGCGTCGAGCCCGAGCGCCGGCCGCACCACGCCGTCGAACACCTCGCCCAACGTGGTGCCGGCGGCGGCCCGCAGCACGCCGTCGACGAGGTGGCCGTAGGTCAGGGCGTGCTCCCCGAGCCCCTCGCCCGGCGGGTACTCGGGCGCGGCCTTTTCGAGCGCCGACCGCAGCCCGGCGTCGTCGAGCAGGTCGAGCCCGGCCGCCTCGGCCGGGAAACGCGGCTGCCCGGCGCGGTGCACGAGGATCTGCCGCAGCGTGGTGTGGTCCTTGCCGCGCGCGCCGTAGGTGGTCCAGTGCCGGGCGACGGGCTCGTCCAGCGCGATCGCGCCGTCCCGGACGGCGACCAGCGCGGCGAGCGTCACGAACGTCTTCGACAGCGAGTACGGCATCACCAACGTGTCGTCCCGCCACGGCCGTTGACGCCCGGCATCGGCCCACCCACCGCTGAGCCGCACCACCTCCCGCCCGCCCCGCCATACCGACACCCCGGCGCCGGTCTCCCGCCCCTCGTCCACCAGCCCCTGGAAGACCTCCCGCACCCGCTCGTATCCAGCGGCCACGAACCCCTCGACGTTGCTCACCGTGTTCCCTCCCGGTCGGCGACGGCTTACGCTCGCGTCGAATATATACCGGGTGGGGGTATGTGTCGCCCATGGTTGTCGCGTCGGCGCCGCCCCCGTGTGCGGCGGAGTGGCAGGCGCGGGCGTCGTGCGGTGGTGGGTCCGTCGCGGCGCGACGACGACCACGCCATCGACTGCCCCTGGCGGCCGGGCAGGGCGTCACGCGTCGGGCCGGCGGGAGCGGGCCTCGTTGATGTCGGCCTCGTGGCGCACCGCCCAGTCGGCCAGCGTCGAGAGCGGCTCCAGCAGGGTGCCGCCCAGCGGGGTCAGGCTGTACTCCACGCTCGGCGGCACGGTCGGGTGCACCTCGCGCCGCACCAGGCCGTCCGTCTCCAGGGTGCGCAGAGTGCGGGTCAGCATGCGCTGGCTGATGCCCTCGATGGAACGGTGCAGCTCGTTGTACCGGTGCGGGCGGTGGCCGAGCAGGATCACCAGCAGCATGCTCCACTTGTCGCCCACCCGCCGGAACACGTCACTGACGGGGCAGGTGGCGAACTCGTCGGCCGGTACCGGGCGCGGCAGCTCGTGGGCGAGTACCGACGGGACCGAGGGCACATCGGTGTGCGTACCGGACATCAAACTGCCTTCTTTCGGCGCGCGGCGGGGCGGCTGAGGATCGGATCAGTCGATGCCGAGCCTATGGAGGACACCGTGCCGGGCCAACCACGAAAGACCGTGATCATCAGCGGCGGGACCACGGGCATGGGCCGCGCCACCGCCCTGGAGCGGTTGGCCCGTGGGGACCGCGTCATCGTGGTCGGCAGTGACCAGGACAGGGGGCGCGCCCTGCTCGCCGAGGCCGCCAGCCCCGAACTCCGTTTCATCCGGGCCGACCTGTCGTCGATCGCCGAGGTCGAGCGGGTGGTCGCGGACATCGCCGAACGGTATGAGGCGGTTGACGCGCTGGCGTTGTTCGCCAACCGGGTCAGCCCGAGGCGCAAGGTGACGGCGGACGGTCTCGAGTTCACCTTCGCCCTCTACTACCTGAGCCGCTACCTGCTCAGCCACCGGCTGCGCCCGCTGTTGGACGCCGCCCCGGCGCCCGTCGTCGTCAACGTCGCAGGCGTTGGCAGCACCTCCGGCCGGATCGAGTGGGACGACCCCCAACTGACGCGCCGCTACGGCCAGGTGCGCGCCCAGCTCCAGGCGGGCCGGGCCAACGACCTGCTGGGCGTGGCCTTCGCGGAACGGGGTGATGGCAAGGCTCGTTACGTCCTCTACCACCCCGGCTTCACCCGCAGCGGGGTCGACGGGCACCCGAGCCCCGTGGTCCGCCTCGCGCTCCGGCTCCTGGGGCGGCTCTTCGCCCGCCCCGTCGCCGAGTCGGTGCGGCCGATCGTCGACTGGATCGACCACCCGCCGTCGGACCCGCTCACGGCCGTCGACCGGGGCAGGCTGCTCGACCCGTCCCTGAGGACCCTCGACCCCGACGACGCTGCCCGGCTGGCCGAGTACACGGAGGAGTTGCTGCGTGGGCGCTGAGGCTCAGTCGGGTGATATGCCTTGACAGGTATATACGTCAGGCGGAATATAAGCGGGTGATCGCTGATCCCTTCGTGGTGCTCGCCGAGCCGACGCGGCGCCGGATACTCCAGGAGTTGCTGACCGGCGAGCGCGGCGTCAACGAGCTGGTCGAGACGCTGGGTGTCGGGCAGCCCGCCGTGTCCAAGCACCTCAGGGTGTTGCGGGAGGCCGGCTTCGTGTCCCGCAGGACGGAGGCTCAGCGGCGCGTCTACCGGATCGAGGTCCGCCCGCTGCGGGACGTGGACGAGTGGCTGCGGCCGTATCGCGCCCTCTGGGACCGGCACCTCGACGCCCTCGAACGCCACCTCGACTCCCTGGAGTAGCCATGCCCGACGACGCCTACCAGCCGAGCCCGCTCGTCCCCGTCGGCCGCGAGGCCGTGGGCGACCGCTGGACGCTGGTCTTCACGCGTGACCTCGCGCATCCCGTCGAGAAGGTGTGGGCCGCGCTGAGCGAGCCCGACCAACTCGCCGCCTGGGCGCCGTACACCGCGGACCGCGACCTCTCCGCCCCCGGAGAGGCCACCCTCACCATGATCGACGGCGACAGCCCGGAGGGCCTGAAGGCCACCGTGCTGCGGGCCGAGCCGCCCGCGCTGCTCGAGTACTCCTGGGGCGAGGACGTGCTGCGCTGGGAGCTCACGCCCACCGCCACCGGCACCCGGCTCACGCTGCGCCACACCGTCGCCGACCGCGAAGGGCTCGCCCGGGCGGCGGCCGGCTGGCACCTCTGTCTGGACGTCGCCGAGCGGCTGCTCGACGGCGCCCCCATCGCCCCGATCCGCGGCATGGCCGCCCTCGACTTCGGCTGGGAGGCGCTGCGGGACGGCTACGCCGAGCGGCTGGGGGACTGACGGCGCGGCTCAGCCTTCCGCCGGGTGGGTGCCGAGCCGCCGATGGACGAGGCGGGCCAGGTGCCGCAGGTCGCGGCCGGCGCCGATCAGCTCGGTGGGGGAGACCCGGATGTCGAACCGCTCCCTGGCCCGGATCAGGAACTCGGCGCTCATCAGCGAGTCCATGCCGAGCTCTTCGAGACGGTGGTCCGGGGAGAGCTCGGCGCGGTCGGCGTGCAGAACGGCGGCGAGGAGCCCGGCCAGTTCGTCGGTGATGGCGCGCTCCGCGTCGTCCCGGGGCATGGCGGCCAGCGAGCGCAACAGCTCCGCACGGCCGTCCTCCGCCTCGGCGGCGCCCGGCGGCACGAGGTCCGTGAAGCGCGGGGTGGCGAGGACGGGCAGCAGGCGGCGGGTACGGGCCCAGTCGTGGCGGCCGACGCCCGCGACGGGTGGCCCGGTGGCCCCGGCGGCGAGCAGCGGCTCGACCGCGGCCAGGGCCTCGGCCGGCGGGAGGGGCGTGAAGCCGAGGCCGGCCATGGTGGCGCCGAGCTCGTGGCGGGCGACGAAGCCCGCCTCGGCGATCGGGCCCCAGGCGATGGCCGTGCCGGCGTGGCCGGCCGCCCGGCGTGCCCTGGCCAGGGCCTCCAGGTAGGCGTTGCCCCCGACGTACGGCGCCTGGCCCAGGTTTCCGACGGCCGCGGTCACCGAGGAGCACAGCAGGAAAAGGTCCACCTCCCGGTCGGCGGTGAGCCGGTGCAGCACGGCGGCGCCCGCCGCCTTGGGGGCGAGCACCGCGCGGACATCGTCGTCGGACAGCTCCGCGAGCGGCGCGTCGCGCAGCAGCATCGCGCCGTGCACCACGCCGCGCAGCCGGTGCCCGCCACCGTCGACGGCCGCGATCACCCACGCCATGGCCGCCTCGTCGGTCACGTCGGCCGCGAACGGGGTGGCCACCACGCCACGCGCGGCGAGCCGCCCGAGCACCGCCGCGGCCTCGGGCGCCGCCGCGCCGCGCCGGCTCACCAGCGCCAGGTGGCGGGCGCCGCGGTCGGCCAGGAACTCGGCGACGGCCGCGCCGAATCCGCCGAGGCCGCCGGTGACCAGATAGGTGCCGTCCGGGTCGAGCGTGAGCGCGGCCGGCGCCGCCGCCACGGGCACCGGGCCGTCGAGCGGGTCGAAGGAGACCACCACCTTGCCGACGTGCCGGGAGTGCTGGAGCAGCCGGAACGCCTCCGCCACCCGGGCCGCCGGGTAGACGGTGTGCGGCAGCGGCCGGTAGGCGCCGGCCCGCAGCCCGTCGGCGACGGCGGCGAGCAGCGGCCCGGTGAACGCCGGGTCCTGGGTCAGCGCGGCGAGGTCGACGCCGAAGAACGCCAGGTTGTGCAGGAAGGGACGCAGGGCGAGCGGCGTGTTCCGCAGGAAGTCCTGCTTGCCGAGCTCCACGAACCGGCCGCCCGGGCGCAGCAGTTCGAGGCTGCGGGCGAGCGCCTCGCCGCTCAGCGAGTTGACCACCACGTCGACGCCCCGGTCGCCGGTCAACTCGCGGACTCGCGGGGCGAATTCCAGGGTGCGGGAGTCGAGGACGTGCTCGACGCCCAGGGCCCGCAGCAGGTCGCGCTTGGCCTCGGTGCCCGCGGTGGCGATCACCCGGGCCCCGCACGCCTCCGCGTGCTGCAGCACGGCGAGGCCGATGCCGCCGGCGCCGCCGTGCACCAGCACCGTCTCGCCGGGCGCCAGCCTGGCCTGCCGGGCCAGGCTGTGGTGGACCGTGCCGAGTACCACCGGCAGGGTGGCCGCCGCCGCGTCGCTCATGCCCTCCGGGATCGCGCCCACCGCGTGCGCGGAGGCCACGGCGTGCGAGGCGAGCGAGGCGGCGGCGAGGCCGAAGACCCGGTCGCCCGGGGCCCAGCCGGTGACGCCGGGACCGACCTCGGCGACCACGCCGGCGCACTCCATGCCGAGCCCGGCGGCGGTCGGCGTGGACTCCACGGCCTCGGCGGGCAGCAGGCCGTTGGCCTGGAGGGTGTCCCGGTAGTTCAACGCGGCGGCCCGCACCGCGATCAGGATCTCGCCCGGGCCGGGGCGGGGCCGGGCGCGCTCCCGCCAGGCGAGCCGGTAGCCGGGCCCCGGATCGTGGACCGCCAGCGTGAAGCAGCGCCCGGGGCCGGCCGGGACGGCCGGCTCGCCAGCGGGCCGCTCGGTCTCCCTGGGCACGAAGCGGCCACCCCTGGTGAGGACCACCTCGTCCTCGGCCCGGGCGTCCGGGGAGCGCAACTCGGCGGCGAGGCGGCGGGCGTCGGCCGCCGGATCGCCGCGCCGGTCCAGGCTGATCCGGCGGACCGTGAGATCCGGCCGCTCGTTCGCCAGGGTGCGGGCCACGCCCCAGATCGCCGCGTCGGCCGGCTGGGCGGGCCGCTCGGGTGCCGGGAACAGCCCGCTGGGCCGGGTGACCAGGCAGACCGTGGCGGCTCCGCCGGTGGTGCCGCTCTCGGCGGTGGCCGCCCCCGGCGCGCCGAGCAGGCTGTCGGACAACGCCCGGAGCGCGGACGCGCGCCGGGTGGTCAGCGCGACGGCTCCGGCGGCGTCGTCCCACGCGTCTGCCTCGCCGAGCAGGAGGACGACGGCCGGTCCTCCGACGGCCGGCGGCTCCACAGCGGCCGGCCCTCCGGTGGTCGCCGGACCGGCGGTGGTCGGGGGCGCGGTGGGCGGCTCGGCCAGCGCCAGCGACAGCGGCTCCGCCCACGCCCCGAAGGGGACCACCGCACCGCCGAGCAGCGTGGCCAACTCCCGTGCCAGCGGCTCCTCCTCGGCGGTCTCGGCGGCCACCAGCCAGCCGCCGCCGACTTGGGCACGTGGCGGTGCGGCCGGTTCGATCCCGGCCCCCTCGGCCGGTCGGCCGCTCGCGGCCACGGGCCTGCCGGCGCCGGCTACGGCGGCCACCGGCGTCGCCGGCTCGGCAAGGCTGCCGTCCGGGCTGCCGGTGGACGAGTCGGCCCGCTGGCCGCCGGAGGCGACCAGCACCGAACAGCCGCCGCCGGGGCCGGCGTCGGCCATGACGCGGACGATGTCGCCGAAGCCGCACCGCTCCAACAGGGGCGGCCACGCTTCGCCGGCGAGCAGTGGCGACTCGGGGCGCAGCGCCTGGTCGCCGCGCTGCCAGAACGCGTCGAGCGTGCCGAAGAGCGCGGCCAGCGGCACCAGTTCGTCCGACTCGACCGCGAGCAGCCGGCCGCCGTCGGCCAGCAGCCGGCCGATCCGCCGCAGGGTGGCGGCCAGGTCGGTGGCCCGGCGCAGCGCGTGGGCGCCGACCACCAGGTCGAAGCCGCCGGTGGGCAGGCCCCGGGGGGTCGGCTCGGCGCCCGGGTCGAAGGTCAGGTGGTCGACGACGTCGTGGGCGGCGAGCCGGTGTCGGGCGCGGGAGAGGGCGCCGGCCGAGGCGTCGGTCAGCGTGTACCTGGTGCGCTCGGGCGGCAGCACGGGAAGCAGGGCGGCGGCGAGCCCGCCGCTCCCGGCGCCGAGCTCCAGCACCCGCAGCGGCCGGTCGGCCGGCCAGTGCCGCACCACCTCCTCCACCACGGACCTGAGGACGCCGTGGGTGAAGCGGCTCACGGGGCCGACGTCGTGGAACTGCTCGATCCTGGCGCGCTCGCCGGCCAGCAGCTCGGCCGGGTCGGCGGCGCCGCGCAACAGCGCCGGCAGATGCTGGAGTTGCCGGGTCAGCAGGCCGGCCTCCGCGGCCGAAGCGGGGTGGTCGAGCAGCAGCCGGCGCAGCGGCCCGACGGTGTCCGGCGGCGGCCCGGCCGCCAACCGCCAGCGCGCGTCGGGCAGTTCGGTCGCCAGGCCGTGCCGGGCCAGCAGCGGCAGCAGCACCCGCGCCAGCCGGCGGTGCTGGGGCAGCAGCCCGCCGGCGACGAGCTCCGGCATGGCGAACGGCGCGCCGGGGTCGCGCAGCAGGCCGGCGAGCGCCGCCGCCCAGCACCGCGCCGTGGCGTCGAGGGCGGCCGCGCGGAAGCCGGCGTGCCGGCCGCTTTCGAGCGCGCCGCGCAGCGCGTCGATCCGCTGGCCCGCCGCCGCGACCAGCTCGGTGGGCGAGGGCAGCGGTGGCGCCGGGTCGGCGGCGCCCGGGAGCGGGGCCGCGCGCAGCACCGTGCGCCGCACCGTCAGCGGCGCCCGATCGAGGCCGGGCAGCCGCCGCAGCCGGCAGCCCGCCAACTCGAAGGACACCCGCCCGTCCTCGTCGGCGACGGTGACGTCCCAGCACACCTCCTGCGCGGTGCGGCTCCGCTCGCGCACCAGCAGCAGCCCGGACGCGGCGGGGGAGCGCCACACCCGCACGGCGTCGAACCCGGTGGGCAGGAAGGCCGCGTCGGCCGGGCCTCGGTCGCCGAGCAGCGGCAGGCCCGCCTGGAGGGCCGCGTCCACCACCACCGGATGGGCCTGGTAGCCGGCGACGGAACCCTCGAACCGGTAGCCCGCGAGCACCTCGCCGTCCCCCGACCACAGCTCCCGCAGCGGCCGGAAGGCCGGCCCGTAGCCGAGGCCGAGGCGGTCACAGGCCGCGTAGTGCGCGGCGACGGCCACCGGTCGGTGGCAGCGCTCGCGCGCCGCGGCCGGGTCGATCGGGGGCGGCGGATCGCCGAGCAGCGCCCGGACCTGGGCCCGCGCCACCGGCTGCCGCTCCGCGCCGCGCCCCTCACTGGCGCTGATGCTCAGCGTGCCGTCGTCCGGGGTGACGGCCGTCTGGAGCCGGGCGCCGGCCGGGTCTGGCCAGCCCAGCGGCAGCGGCCTGACGATCCGCAGGTGGCGGACCTCGGCCGCCGCGCCGAAGGCGAGCCGCCCGGCGGCCAGCGCCATCTCGACACAGCCGGCAGCCGGCATCAGCACCACCCCACCCACCACGTGGTCGCCGAGCCACGGCACCAACTGCGGCTCCACCTGGCCCTCCCACACCGGGTGCGGCGCCGGCAGCCGCTCGCCGAGCAGCGGATGGTCGAGGAGCCCGCTGCCGCTGGTGCGCAGCATGTGGTCCTGTGGCGACCCGTGCCAGTGGCGCTCCCGCTGCCAGGGGTAGGCCGGCAGGTCCACGACCCGGCCGGGACGGGGGAAGTGGGCCGACCAGTCCACCTCGCCGCCCGCGGCGAGCACGGCCGCGACCGCCGCCGCCAGCTCCCGGGGACCGTCGCCCGCGCGGCGGAGGGTCGGCACGTGGCAGGCGTCGGTGCGGCGCAGGTAGGGGCCGAGCACCGGGTGCGGGCCGATCTCGACCAGGATGTCGGCCCGTTCGGCGAGGACATGGGCCACCGCCTCGGCGAACCGGACGGGCTCGCGCACGTTGCGCCACCAGTAGCCGCCGGTCAACTCGCCCCCGGGGAGCGGCGATCCGGTGACGGTCGAGACGAACGGCACCCGGGCGGCGGTGGGGGCGAGCCCGGCGAGCGCGGCGCGCAGCGGGGCCGCGATGGGGTCCATGGCCCGGCTGTGGAAGGCGTAGTCCAGGTCGAGCTCGCGGAAGAAGACGCCGGCCTCGGCCAACTCGGCGCCGAGCGCGGCCAACGCGTCGGCGTCGCCGGCCACCGTCACGTCCCGCTCGCCGTTGACGCCGGCCAGCTCCAGGGCGCCGCCGTGGCGGGCCAGCGCCGCGCGGGCGGCCGACTCGCCGAGGCCCACCGCGGCCATCCGGCCGCCGCCCGCCGTGGCGCCCTGGACCCGGCCGCGCTCGGCGATCACCAGGGCCGCCTGGTCGAGGGAGAGCGCCCCGGCCGCGTGCGCGGCGGCCACCTCGCCCACGCTGTGCCCCAGGACGACCGCCGGCCGCACGCCGGCGGCCCCCAGCAGCGCCGTCAGCCCCGACTGCACGGCGAACAGCGCCGGTTGGGCCACCTCGGTGCGCCGCCAGCGGGCCGCGTCGGGCTCCGCCAGCTCCTTGGCGACCGACCAGCCCAGGTGCGGGGCCAGGGCCGCGTCGGCCTCGTCGACCGCGGCCCGGAAGACGGGCTCGGCGGCCAGCAGGTCGGCGGCCATGCCGGGCCACTGCGAGCCGTTCCCCGAGTAGACGAAGCAGACCGCCGCCCGGTCGGCGCGGTGGACCCGCGCCCCGCGCGCCGGCTCGTCGGCGAACAGCCGGTCCAACTCCGCGGCAGCCGCCCGCGGATCGTCCGCCAGCACGGCCGCGCGGTGCGGATGGGCGGTGCGCCGCAGGGCGCTGGTGTGCGCCAGGTCGTGGAACTCCTCGGCGGGCGCCGCCCGGAACCGCGCGGAGACGCGGGCGGCGAGCTCGCGCAGGGCGTTCGCCGAGCGCGCCGAGACCACCACGGGCAGCCGCCCGTGCCCGGGGTGCGGCGCCCGGGGTGCCGGCGGCGGAGGGGTGAGCACGACGTGGGCGTTGGCGCCGCCGAAGCCGAAGGAGTTGACCCCGACCGCGGCGCGCGCCGTCCCCGGCAGCTCGACGGGCTCCACGGTGGGCGCCAGGCCGAGGCCGGCGAAGTCGATCGCCGGGTTGAGCGGGGTGGCGTGCAGCGTCGCCGGGGCGAGGCGGTGCCGCAGCACGAGCAGCGCCTTGAACAGGCCCGCGACGCCGGCCGCCGGCTCCAGGTGGCCGAGGTTGGACTTGACCGAGCCGATCGGCAGCGGCCCGCGCCCCCGGTGCCGCCCCAAGGCCCGCCCGACCGCGGCCGCCTCGGCCGGATCGCCGACCAGCGTGCCGGTGCCGTGCGCCTCGAAGTACACCAGGTCGTCGGGGGCGACGCCGGCCCGCTCGTAGACGGCGCGCAGCAGCGCCTCCTGCGCCCGTGAACTGGGCATCGCCAGGCCCCGGGTGCGGCCGTCGCAGTTGGCGCCGGTGGCGGCGATCACCGCGTGCACCCGGTCGCCGTCGGCCAACGCGTCGGCCAGCCGTTTGAGGACGACGACGCCCGCGCCCTCGGCCCGCACGAAGCCGTCGGCCTCGGCCGAGAAGGCTGCGCACCGGCCGCGGCGCGACAGCATCTCGGCGTGCGAGAAGCCGGTGAACCCGGCCGGGGAGAGCAGCACGTTGACCCCGCCGGCCAGGGCGGTGCGGCTGGTTCCGGCGGCCAGGGCCTGGCAGGCGCGGTCGATCGCGACCAGCGCCGAGGAACAGGCCGTGTCGATCGCCATGCTGGGGCCGCGCAGGTCGAGGAAGTACGACAGCCGGTTGGCGGTGATGGCGAGCGCGCCGCCGGTCATGGTGAAGGGGCTGACATGCTCGCCGAGGGCCAGCTGGAACTGGAGATGGGTGGTGTCGGACGCGCCGACGAAGACGCAGGTGTCCGAGCCGGCCAACGACTCGGCCGGGATGCCCGCGTCGTCCAGCGCCTCGACGGCCGTCTCCAACAGCAGCCGCTGCTGCGGGTCGATACCCGCCGCCTCCCTGGGGGAGATGCCGAAGTACCCGGCGTCGAAGGAGGTGACGTCGTCGAGGAAGCCGCCGACGGCCGAATAGCCCCGAGCGGGTCGCCGGGCGCCCGGGTCCACGAACCTGGCCCGGTCGAAACGGTTCTCCGGGATCTCGCCGACGACATGGCGCCGGTCGAGCAGCGTCGCCCAGAGGCCGGCCAGGTCGACGACGCCCCCGGGCAGCCGGCAGCCGGCGCCCACCACGGCCACCGCCCCGCTCTCCTGGTCCAATGCCAGTCCCTCCCGTCGTGGCTCTGGCGGTGTCACCGCCTTCGTCCGGATTACCCGAACCGGCGGCGGCCACGCGAGATTTACCTCTATCAGGTGATATATCAAGAGAGAAAGTCTCATTGGGGATTGGTCGCATTACCGTGGCCTGGTGCCTGCTGTCCCGCGCGCCCGTCTGGTCGCCACCGCCGTCCATCTGCCGCCCAGGTACCGCACCGTGAGCGAGACGCGGGAGCGGATCGCCGCCTCCGGCGGCGCCTATGTGCCCCCGCCCGGGCTGATCGAGGACCTCACCGGGGTGCGCGGCGTGCACGTGCGGGAGCCCGGCACGCAGGCGTCCGACCTGGCGGTGGCCGCCGCCCGCGAGGCGCTCGACGCCGCCGGGGCGGCCGTGGGGGAGCTCGACCTGCTGCTGTTCGCGGCCACCTGCCAGGACCTCGCCGAGCCCGCCACCGCGCACGTCGTGGCCGCCGAACTCGGTGCCCACTGCCCGGTCTTCGACGTCAAGAACGCGTGCAACAGCGTGCTCAACGCGATGGAGACGGCCTCCGCCCTGATCGCCGCCGGCCGCT
The DNA here is from genome assembly GCF_042722465.1 of Streptomyces sp. NPDC127098. NCBI lineage: Bacteria > Bacillati > Actinomycetota > Actinomycetes > Kitasatosporales > Streptomycetaceae > Streptomyces > Streptomyces sp. NPDC127098. Next base: position 43,216 of record NZ_JBHXFJ010000026.1, on the reverse strand, counting down.
ACCGCACCGTCCTGATCGCCTGCGGGGAGACCACCACCGACGTGGCCAGGTGGCGGGTCCCCGACCACGAGGCGCTGATCCGCGCCATGCCCGGATACACCGTCTCCGACGCCGGAGCGGCGCTGCTGTTGACCGCGGGCCCCGCCGGCGCCGGCGACCCGGGGGTGCTGAGCATGGCCTTCGGCGCCGACTCGTCGGCCTGGGACGCCTGCACCGTCGAGGCCGGCGGCTCGCGGAACTTCCGCCCGGTGGACGACGAGCCCACCTACATCCGGCTCAACGGCGACCTGCTGCGGAACGCGGCCCTGGACAGCGTGCCGTGGGTCCTCGAGCGGGCCGGGCCCGAGATCGAGGCCGCCCGGGAGGCCGCGTTCGTCGCCTTCCACCAGATCTCGACCCAGCAGTTCCACGAGACGATCGACAAGCTCGGCCTGCCCGCCGACCGTTGCCTGCCCACCATCGCCGAGCACGGCAACTGCGCGGCCGCCTCCCTGCCCCTGCAACTGGTCAGGGCCAGGGAGACCAGCCGCGTCGAGCCGGGCGACACCGTGGCGCTCCTCGGCATGGCCAGCGGCTTCAGCTTCGGACTCGCGCTGATCCGGCTCTAGGCCGGGACCGACGGGAGAAGACCACGATGACGTTCGCCCCGCACAGCCGGCCGGCGCCCGACCTCGCGCCCGAGCGGCTGCCCGGCTACCCCACGCCCGACCGGTGGCGGCGCGTCCCCGCCACCGGCCAGCACTACCTGGACGTCGGCGACGGCCCCCCGGTCCTGCTGCTCCACGGCAACCCGGCCTGGAGCTACGCCTGGCGTCGGCTGCTGCCGGCCCTGACCCCCGAGTTCCGCTGCGTCGTCCCCGACCTGCCGGGCCTCGGGCTCTCCCCGCGCTTCCCGGCCCCGGCGGACCCGGCCGGCCGGATCGAACACCATCTCGCCCACCTCCACGCCCTGTTCGCCCACCTCACAGGCCCCGGAGGGCTGCCGGACCGGGGCTGGGGTCTCGTCCTGCACGACTGGGGCGGGCCGTTCGGCCTGGCCTGGACGCTGCGCAACCCGGGGGTGGTCAGCCGGCTCGCCGTGCTCAACACGATCGGCTTCCGCTGGCCGTCGGGCCACCGGCTGCCCCGCCCGCTGCGTTGGATCAGGGACAGCCGGCTGGTCGCGGGCCTCGCACACGCCACCAACGCCTTTCCCCGCGCCGCCGTGCGCCGCGGCGTGGCCGGCCGGCTGGGCGCGGCCGAGCGGCGCGCCTACCTCCTGCCCTACGCGCACCGGCACGACCGCCGGGCCGTCGTCGACCACGTCAGGGCCATCCCGCGCGGCCGGGACGACGACGCCTGGCAGTTGCTCGAGGAGACCGCCGAGGGCCTTGCCGGGCTGCCGATGTTCGTCGGCTGGGGGATGCGCGACCCCGTCTTCACGCCGCCGGTGCTCGACGAGTGGATCCGCCGGTACCCCGACGCCCGGGTCCACCGCTACCCCGACGCCGGTCACTTCCTGATGGAGGACGCCGCCGACGAACTCGGCGGCCACCTGCGGGAGTTCCTCGCCACGGCGGGTCGGCCATGAGCGACCAGGGGCTCTTCGCCCGGGTGGCGCGCCTCGTCGAGCAGCGCCCCGAGGGCGCCGCGCTGCTGCCCGGCCGCCGGGACGGCTCGACCCGCTCGATCAGCGTCGCCCAGCTCGCCGAGGGCTGCCGGACCACCGCCGAGGCCCTGTCCGAGGCCGGCGTCCGCCGCGGCCACCTGGCCGTCACCATGACCCGCGACCCGTACGAGATGGTCGCGGTCGTCTACGGCCTGCTCTCCGTCGGGGCGGTCCCCGTCCTGGTCGACCCCGGGCTGCCCAGGGACGAACTGCGGTTCTGCCTGCGCGAGCTCGCCCCGCAGGTGTTCGTCGGAGAGCCGCTGGCGCACCTGGCGCGCCGTCTCCTCGGCTGGGCCAGGGGCCACGCGCACACCGCCCTGGTCACCGGCCGCCGCGCGCTGCCCGGGCTCGGGAGGTTCGGGAGGCTCGGCAGTCCGCTGCCGGTGCTGGTGCCCGAGGGCGGCGGGCCCGCGTTCGACGTTCCTGAGCCACCGGCCGGCGAGTTGGCGATGATCGCGTTCACCTCGGGCTCCACCGGCACCCCCAAGGGCGTCGAGTACCGGTACGGCACGCTCGCCGGGCAGCTGGACGCCCTCGGCGCGGTGCTGGCCGTGCCGCCCGGCGGGGTGCTGCTCTCCGGCTTCCTGCCCTTCGCCCTCTTCGGCCCCGCCCTCGGCGTGCCGACCGTCGCCCCGGCCGTCAACCACCGGGCGCCGGCCCGCACCCCGGCCCACCGCCTGCTGCGCCCGCTGCTCGAGCACCGCCCCGCCGTGGTGGCCGCCTCGCCCGCCGTCCTCGGGCTGCTCGCCGACCACTGTGCCCGGCGTTCGCTAGGCTGGCCCTCGGTGCGGCGGGTGGTGTCCTTCGGCGCGCCGCCGCGCGCCGGCCTCGTCGAGGCGCTGCGCGCCGTGCTGCCGCCGGAGGCCGAGGTGGTCAGCGCGTACGGCGCCACCGAGTGTCTGCCGATCAGCGCCGTCGGCGCGCGGGAGCTCGGCGCCGCCCCGCCGGGCGGCGCGGGCGCCGGCACCTGCGTGGGCCGGGCGGTGCCCGGCGTCGAGATCCAGGTGCTGGAGGCGGACGAGGGCGGGGTGGGCGAGATCGCGGTCTCCGGGGCGAACGTCAGCCCCGCCTACCACGCGCGCCCGGGGGCCACCGCCGCCACCAAGATCGTCACCGAGCGCGGGCTGCTGCACCGCACCGGCGACATGGGCCGCCTCGACGCCGAGGGCCGCCTGTGGTTCCACGGCCGCCGCGCCCACCGGGTCGTCGGCGCCGGCTTCGTCCTCACCACCGAGGGCGTGGAGGCCGCCTGCGACGCGGTGCCTGGCGTGCGCCGCACCGCCCTGGTCGGCGTCGGACCCGCCGGTGCCCAACGACCGGTGCTCTGCGTGGAGTTGGCGCGCGGGCGCACCGACAGGGCCGGGCGGGCCATGGCGCTGCGCCGGCTGCGCGGCGTCCTCGACGCCCTGCCGGAGGGCCGCCGGATCGCCTCGGTGCTGGTCCATCCGGGATTCCCGACCGACATCCGGCACAACGCCAAGATCAACCGGGTGCTGTTGGCCGCCTGGGCCGCCGGCCGCACGGCCCGGGGGGCGCGGTGAGCGGCCCGTCGAGGGTGCTGGTCACCGGCGGCAGCGGCTTCCTCGGCGGCGAGATCTGCCGCCAGCTCGTCTCCCGCGGCACCGAGACCGTCTCGCTCAGCCGCCGCCCGAGCCCCGCCCTGGACCGGCTCGGCGTCCGCCAGCACCGGGGCGACCTGGCCGACCGCGACGCCGTCGCCCGGGCCGTCGCAGGCTGCGACGCGGTCGTCCACAACGCGGCGCTGGCCGGCGTCAGCGGTCCGGCCGGGCCCTACTGGGCCACCAACGTCCTCGGCACCCGCCATGTCGTCGAGCAGTGCCGGGCCCAGGGCGTGCCCACCCTGGTGTACACCTCGACCGCCAGCGTCGTCTTCCGGCCCGGCGGCCTCGCGGGCGTCGACGAGACCGCCCCCTACCCCACCCGGCACCTGGCCGCCTACCCCCGCACCAAGGCCACGGCCGAGGCCCTGGTCCTGGCGGCCGACGGCCCGGAGCTCGCCACCGTCTCGCTGCGCCCCCACCTGATCTGGGGCCCGGGCGATCCGCACCTCCTGCCCGCCCTGGCCCGCGCGGTGCGCGGCGGCCGCCTGCTGATGCCGGGCAGCGGGGCCAACCTGATCGACACGACCCATGTGCGCACCGCGGCCCACGCCCACCTGTTGGCGCTCGACCTCCTCCACCGGCGCCATCCCGTCGGCGGGCGCGCCTACTTCGTCACCCAGGGCGAGCCGGCCCCGCTGCGCACCGTGGCCGCCCTGCTGCTGCGGGCCGCCGGACATCGGGTGGAGTGGTTCGCCGTGCCGCCACCCGTGGTCCACGCCGCCGCGGCGGCCGCCGAGCTGGCCGCCCGGCTGCTGCGCGCCACCTCCACCCACGGGCCGAGCCGCTTCCTGGTGCACGAGCTGGTCCACCCGCACTGGTTCGACATCACGGCCGCCCGGCGGGACCTCGGGTTCACGCCGCCGATCAGCCTCACCGAGGGCATGTCCCGGCTGATGGCCGACGACGGCGGCCCGGCGGGCTGAGGATCGCGACGAACTCCGTGAACGGCTCGACGGCGGCCGGGGTGGCGCTCGCCTCGTCGCGCTGACCCCCACCGGGCGTTCGCGGGTCCCTCACTGTTCCGCACCGTCCCTCACCGGATGCGGCGTTAACTCACATGGCGCACAGGGAAGTCGTGCTGCATGTCGTTGTTCAGAGGGGCGTTGAGACGCAGGAGCCTCCTGGGCGCCGGCACCGGCCTCGGGCTGGCGGCGCTGGCCGGTTGCGGTGCCGGGAGCGGCGGCGCGCCCGACCTGGCGCGGGCGGCGGAGGTGCCCCGCGGCGAGGCCACCGTGCGGTGGTGGTCGTTCCCCATGGCCACGAACGACGGCGACGACCTGCGGCGGCTGCTGGTCGAGGCGTTCCGGAGCAGGCACCCCAACATCACGGTGACCACCGTGGACGCGCCCGCCGTCACCGACATCTCCCGGTCGGTGCTGTCCACCGCCGTCGCCAGTGGCGCCGCCTCGCCCGACCTCTACATGGGGGACGTCGCCTGGCCCTCGCAGTTCGCCCACAACGCACTGGCGCTGCCGCTGGACGCCGTGGTCGGGGAGGAGTACTGGCGGGCCTACCCGGAGTCGTTGGTGCACGCGCTCGGCTACGGGGACGACACCTACGCCTTCCCCTTCTTCGCCGACCAGGCGTATCTGTTCTACCGGCGTGACCTGTTGGACCGGCACGGTCTCGACGTGCCGGCCAGCTGGGAGGAGTTGACGGCGGCGGCCAGGACCGTCCAGCGGGCCGGCGACGCCGAGTACGGGCTGGTCTTCCAGGGCGCCGTCTACGAGGGACTGACCGCCAACGTCGCCGAGTTCGTGGCGGACGCGGGCGGCGAGATCCTCAACGCCGAGGGCACCCGGGTCACGCTCGGCGGCCGCTCGGGCGAGCGGGCCCTGACGTTCCTGCGCGACCTGGTCGCGGACGGCGTCACGCCGCGCGCCGTCGGCACCTTCCGCGAGCAGGACTCCACCGACGCGTTCGTCGGCGGCCGGGCCGTCTTCCTGCGCAACTGGGCCTATGTGTGGGGCGTGGTGGAGGCGCCGGACTCGCCCGTCGCAGGCCGGGTCGGCGTGGTGCCACGCCCCGGCTTCGAGGGCGCGGCCGGGAGCGGCAACGGCTGCCTCGGTGGCTGGTGCAACTTCGTCAACCCGCACTCCGAGAACCCGGGCGCCGCCGTCGCGTTCGCCCGGTTCTGCGCCGAGGAGGAGGCACAGGTGATCATGGTCAGGAACACGGCCTACCTGCCGGCGCTGAGCGCCGTGCGCGCCGGCGTCGAGGCGCGCCGCTCCCCGACCCCGGTGACCGCCCTGGCCGACGAGGTCCGGCTGGTGCCGAGGCCCACCAGGTCCCCGCACTACCCGCAGGTCAGCAAGGCCCTCTACACGGAGGTCAACACCGTGCTCAGCGGGGGCGCCTCGCCGACCGAGGCGCTGGAGCGCGCCAGGGCCGGCATCGCGGACGCCCTGGAGGGCAACGCGCTGTGAGCGACGTGCCGAGCCTGACCAGGCGTCGCGCCCGCACGGGGTGGCTGTTCACCCTCCCGGCGCTCGTGGTGGTCGCCGCCGTGACGATCTTCCCCGTCGTCTACTCGATCGCGATCAGCTTCACGCAGGTCTCGCTCACCTACGACGGCCTGCGCGTGGAGGAGTGGACCCTTGCCAACTACACCACCATGCTGGCGAGTTCGGCGTGGCGGGAGGCGTTGGTCTTCACCGTCGGCTACACGCTGGTCACCGTCGCCGTGGAACTGGTCCTCGGCATCGCGGTGGCGGTGCTGCTGGACCGTCTGGAGGTGGGCCGTGGCTGGCTGTTGGCGCTGCTCCTCATCCCCTGGTCGATGATCACCGTCGTCTCCGCGCAGCTGTGGGGCTACCTCTACAACGCCACCTACGGCGCGGTCACCTGGGGCCTCGGCCTGTTCCTCGACGAGCCGCCGGTGATCCTCGGCACCCCCGCGCCGGCGATCACCGCGATGGCCGTCGCCGACATCTGGAAGACCACGCCGTTCGTCGCCGTCATCGTGCTGGCCGGCCTGGTCCGGATCCCGGCCGAGCGGTACGAGGCGGCGGAGGTGGACGGCGCGGGCGCGTGGCGCACCTTCGTCAGCGTGGTGCTGCCCGCGTTGCGCCCGGTGATGGTGGTGGCCGTGCTGTTCCGCGTGCTCCAGGCGTTCGGGATCTTCGACCTGCCGTTCGTGCTCACCCAGGGCGGCCCGGGCACCGCCACCCAGTCGCTGGCGATGCTCGGCTACAAGGCGTTGTTCCAGGACCTGAACATGGGGATGGGGGCGGCCGTCGCCACCGCCACCGGGCTGCTGGTGCTCGGCTGTTGCCTGCTGTTCCTGCGGGCCTTCAGATCGCACGTGGACGAGGCGGGCGAGGGGAGCACGGCATGAGCGGACGCGGACGCGGACGCGGTCGCGGGCGGCGCAGGACGGGCGTGCGGCGCTACCTCAACCCGGTGACGGTCGGCGGCCTGGTGCTCGTGGTGCTGACGGCGGCGCCGCTGTACTGGATGGCGGTGACCTCCTTCAAGTCGCCGGTGGAGGCGGGCGCCTCGCCGCCCACCCTGTTCCCCGAGGACCCGACGCTCGACAACTACCGGCACGCGCTGGACGCCGCGGACATGGACCGCTACCTGTTCAACAGCGTCGCGGTGTGCGTGAGTTCGACCGTCATCGTGCTCGGCCTGGCGCTGTTCGCGGGCTACGCGCTCGCCCGGCTGCCGATGCGCGGCCGGGGCCCGGTGATGGTCGGGCTGCTGATGATCTCCGTGTTTCCGGTGATCGCCGTGGTGACCCCGCTCTACCTGGTGGAGCGCGAACTCGGCCTGCTCAACAGCCACGGCGGGCTGATCATCCCCTATGTCGCCTTCCATCTGCCGTTCGCCATCTGGATGTTGCGGAACTCGATGCTCGACCTGCCGCGGGAACTGGAGGAGGCGGCGACGATCGACGGCGCCAGCGTCGTCCGCACCCTGCGCTCGGTGATCCTTCCGCAGGCCGGGCCCGCGCTGTTCACGGCCGGCGTCTTCACGTTCGCCGCGACCTGGACCGAGTTCCTGATGGCGCTCACCCTCAACAGCGAGAACGACTTCCGCACCATCCCGGTCGGCATCGCCATCTACGGTGACCGCTACCAGGTGCCCTACGGCGTGATCTTCGCCGCCGCGATGGCCGCCACCGTGCCGGTCGCGTTGCTGGTCCTGGTCTTCCGCCGCGCGGTGCTCTCCGGCCTGACGGACGGCGCGGTCAAGGGCTGACGGCGCTCACGGCGGACCCTCGTAGAGGAAGAACCAGGTGCCGTACAGGCCGGAGCAGAGCGCGGCGGTGGCCAGCACCCCGGCGGTCACGGCGCGGGGCCGCCGCGCCAGCCAGCCGGCCAGCGGCAACAGCAACGCGAAGGCCGGCATGAGCAGCCGGGGCCGGGACGTGAAGTAGCCGCTGCTGACGAGCGCGGTCAGGGCGATCACCCCCGTGTAGGTGAGGAGCGGCAGCGGCTGGCGCTGCCAGACGCAGGCCACGAGCAGCGCGAGGAGCACCGCCACGACGGTGACGACGAGCAGTCCGTGCGCCGGGTTCACGTCCAGCATCCACACGACGAAGCGGGCGAAGCCCCGGCCGCCGTCGAAGGAGTTGCCCCACTCCTTCTGCACGTCGAAGTAGCCGGTGAGGCTGCCCCTTTCCACGGACACGAAGGCCACGTAGCCGAGCCAGCCGAGCGGGGCGACCGCCATGGCGGCCAGCACCCGACGGCGGGGCACGGCGCCGCGCCGCCGGCGCAGCAGTTCGGCGGCCCCGCCCACCAGCACGGCGGCCACCACCGCCACCCCGGAGGGGCGGGTGAGTCCGGCGGTGACGGCCAGGGCCCCCGCCAGCCACCAGCGGTCGGTGAGCACCGCGTACAGCGCCCAGGCCGCGAACGCAGTGAACAGGGTCTCGGTGTAGGCCATCGACTGGGCGAAGGCCGGCGGGCAGGCGCCCCAGAGACCCACCAGCACAAGGCCCACCGCGGGCCGGTACAGCAGCGCCGCGACGGCGTAGATGCCCCAGGCCGCGACGAGCGACGCCGTCCAGCTGATCAGCAGCCCGGCGTTGTTCGTCACCACGGGGACGACGCTCGACACCGCGCGCTCCAGGAGGGGGAGCATCGGGAAGAACGCCACGTCGGGGTGGTCGCGGCCGCTGCTGAACGACGAGTAGCCGTAGCCCTGCTTCGCTATCCGCGCGTACCAGCGGGAGTCCCAGCGGTAGGCGAGGAACCTGTGCGGGCTCTCGTCCACGGCCGCCATCCAGATGCCCATGACCACCAGGCTCACCGCCCGGATCGCGGCGTAGGTGAGCAGCGCCGGTGTCGCGGCGCGCAGCGCGGCGCCCCACCGGAACAGGGCACTGGCGCCGGCCGCGGTCCTCGGGGCGGCCGGCGCCGTTCGTTCGACGGCCATGGGTCACCGACCTCCGCGGAGGGCCCGCGCGCCCCGTCGTGCGCGGCCGACGTAGAGGCCGCCGAGCAGCAGCCGCCACGGCAGCATGGCGGCCTCCAGTTGGACGGCGGCCGACATCTTCGAGACGCCCTGCCTGCGTTCCTCGAAGTGGATGGGGATCTCCACCACCGAGCGGCCGGCCCGCACCGCCGCGTGTTTGAGCTCGATCTGGAAGCTGTAGCCGGCGCTGCGGGTCCGCTCCAGGTCGAGCTCGGCGACGACCGGGGCCCGCCACAGCGCGAAGCCGGCCGTGATGTCGCGCAGTCCGGTGCGCAGCACGGTGTCGACGTAGCGGTTGGCCCAGCGGGAGAGCACCCGGCGGTGGGTGGGCCATCCGGCGGCGAGCCGCCCGCCCGGCACGTAGCGGCTGCCGACCACCAGGTCGGCGCCGGTGGCCAGGGCGCTGCCCACCAACTGCGGTACGTGGCGCACGGGGTGGCTGCCGTCGGCGTCCATCTGCAGGACGTAGTCGGCGCCCTGCGCGACGGCCGCTGTCATGCCGGCCGCGTAGGCCCGGCCGAGGCCGTCCTTGCCGGCGCGGTGCAGCACCTGGACCCGCTCGGGGTGGCGCGCGGCCAGCTCGTCGGCGACGTGGCCCGTGCCGTCGGGGCTGGCGTCGTCGACGACCAGCAGCCGCAGCCCGTGCAGCGGCAGGGTCAGCAACTCGTCGGCGACGACGGGCAGGGTCTCGGCCTCGTTGTACGTCGGCATCACCACGGTGACGGCGACGGCCCGCTCGTCCGGGTAGCGCCCGTGCGCAGCAGTCATGTCCTTCACGCCCCTCGGCACCCTAAAAGCGGGAAATCAGAACATATGCATCTTCATGCATGGTGCGCGGTGAAGAGGGGTGTTATGTGGCGAACGGGTGATGCCGGTACCCGGCGGGTGGAGACTCGACGCGACCCGCCCGCGCGCCGCGCCCCGCCGCCCTAGGGTGGCGCGCGTGTTTCCGGCCGTAAGCAACCAACCGGAGCCGCGAGCGGTCGGCGTGCGGGCTGCCGCACCGCTGCTCGCGGGCGCGGCCTGCGCGCTCTCCTTCACGCTGTGCCTGCTCGCCCAGGTGGCCCTGGACATCCCGCTGGGCGACCTCGACGTGTACCGCGCCGAGGGCTGGGCCGCCCGCACCGGGGCCGAGATCTACGACCTGGCCGTCACGGCGCACGAACTCCCCGCCACCTACCCGCCGTTCGCCGCCCTGCTGTTCGTCCCGCTGACCCTGCTGAGCGTCGACGCCATACGGGTCGCCGTCTGCCTGCTCAACCTCGGCCTGGTGATCGCCCTCGCCCACCTCTCGCTGCGGCTGGTCGGCGGCCACCGCACCACCGCCTGGGAGCGCGGCACGCCGCTGATCGTGGCCGCCCTCGCCGTCTGGTGCGAGCCGATCTGGGCGACCATCCGCTACGGCCAGATCAACCTGCTGCTCGTCGTGCTGCTGCTGTGGGACCTCACCCGCCGCCCCGACCACCGCTGGGCCGGCGTGGCCACCGGCGTGGCCGCCGGCATCAAGCTGACCCCCGGGCTCTTCGCCGTGCTGCTGACCGTCGCCGGCGCCCTGCTCGCCGTCCGCCGGCCGCGGCACGGCGCGCGCGCCGCCAACCCCCACCTGCGCCGCGCCACCCGCGCCTGGGCCGCGTTCGCCGGGACCGTCGCGCTGGCCGCGCTGGTGCTGCCGCGCGACTCCTGGCGCTACTGGACCGACATCGTGCTGGCCGGCGACCGCGTCGGACCGGCCGAGGCCTCCGCCAACCAGTCCCTGCGCGGCGTGCTGGCCAGGGCCCTGCACACCGGCGACCTCCCCGACTGGTGGCTGCCCGTCGCCGTCCTCGTCTGCTGCGCCGGCCTCGCCGTCGCCGTCGCCGCCCTCCTCGCGGACGAACGGCTGCCGCACGCGCCCGCCTGGGCCGCCACCAGCTGCGCCGTCAGCGCGCTGCTGGTCAGCCCGGTCTCCTGGTCCCACCACTGGGTGTGGGCGGTCCCGATCGTCGTGCTGCTGTTCACCGAGGCCGAGCGGCGCCAGAACCGCGCCTGGTGGACCGGCGCCTGGGGCGCCGCACTGCTCAGCTGCTCCTACGCCAGCTGGCTGCTGCCGCACGACGAGACCAGACCCGAGCTGAACCTGCCGGCGGTCCAACAACTCGTCGCCGCCGCCTACCCGTTGGCCGGCGCCGCCCTGCTCGCCACCACCGGCGCGCTCGCCCTGCGGGCCTGGCGCACGAGGGGACCTGGGGGACGATGCCGCTCCTGATCGGCACCTCCGGCTGGCAGTACCGGGACTGGCGCGGCGTGCTCTACCCGGAGGGACTCCCGCGACGTGACTGGCTGACCGAGTACGGGCGGCGGTTCGCCACCGTCGAGAACAACAACGCCTTCTACCGGCTGCCGTCCCGCGAGACGTTCGCCGCCTGGCGCGAACGGACCCCGCCCGACTTCGTCATGGCGGTCAAGGCCAGCCGCTACCTCACTCACATGAAACGGCTCCGCGACCCCGCCGAGCCGGTCGCCAGACTCCTCGACCGCGCCGAGCCACTCGGCGACCGCCTCGGCCCCGTGCTGCTCCAACTCCCCTCCCAGCTGCGGGAGGACCTCGCCTCCCTCGACGCCTGCCTGCGCCGCTTCCCGCGCGCCGTCCGGGTCGCGGTCGAGCCGCGCCACCCCTCGTGGTGGGAGCCCGAACGCGGCCTGCGCTCGGTGCTGGAACGGCACCACGCCGCGCTCTGCTGGGCGGACCGGGGCTCGCGCCCCGTCACCCCGCTGTGGCGCACAGCCGACTGGGGCTACCTGCGCTTCCACGGCGGCCTCGCCGCACCGCCGCCCCGGTACGGCCGCCGGGCCCTCGACTCCTGGGCCGCGCGCGTCACCGAGGCGTTCCCGGACGACACGGCCGACGTGTACGCCTACTTCAACAACGACCCCGGCGGCGCGGCCGTCCACGACGCGACGACCTTCGCCACCCGCGCGGCGACCCTCGGCCGCACGGTGACCCGCACACCGTCGCCACCGTGAAGGGCCGGCCCGCCACCTTCCGCTGCCTCTCCGCAACGTCCCCGTCACGGAGGGAAGTTAGGGTGGCGCGGTGATCAACCAGATGGCCCGGCAAGGGGCCACGCAGCTGTCCGGTGAGCTGTCACGCTCACTCTTCGACGAGGACCCGCAGGTCGGACACGAGCACTGGCGACGCCTGGTGGCGGACGAGGCGCTCGCCCACCGGGGCGGGCTGAGCCATGCCGAGCGCGTCGAACTGGCCTACCAGCGGCTGCGGATGGTCAACGCCTCCCTCGACGAGCCGTGGCGACTCGCGGCCGACGTCCACCGGCTGGCGGCCCTGCACGAGTGGCTGGCCGTGGCGGACGGCGGACTCACCACCGTCGCCGGCATCCACTACAACCTGTTCCTCGGCAGCCTCGTCGACCACGATCCCCATCCCGACCGCGATCTGACGCCACTGCTGGCGATGGACCGGGTGGGCACCTTCCTGTGCACCGAACTCGACCACGGCAACGACGCGGCGGCGCTGGAGACCACCGCCACCTTCGACGCCGCCGCGGGCGGCTTCGTCCTGCACACCCCGCATCCGGGCGCCCGCAAGTTCATGCCCAACACCAGCGATTCGGGTGGGCCGAAGACGGCGGTCGTCGCGGCGCGCCTGCGGGTGAGCGGCGAGGACCAGGGCGTCTTCCTGTTCCTGGTCGAGCTGAGCGACGCCACGGGGTTAAGGCCCGGGATCAGCGTGCGGCGGCTCCCCGAACGCCTCGGCAGCCCCGTCGACCACTGCCTCACCTCGTTCGACCAGGTGCTCCTGCCACACTCCGCACTGCTCCAGGGCGAACACGGGCGGCTGACCGCCCAGGGCCGGATGACCAGCGGCGTCGGTAACCGGCGCAAGCGGTTCCTGCGCGCCATCGGCCGGGTCACCACCGGCAAACTGTGCATGAGCGCCTGCGGTCTCGGCGGCGCCCGGGCCGCCCTGGCGATCGCCGTCCGCTACGCCGGCCGCCGCCACGTCAACGGCATGACCGCTGGCCGCCGGGTGCCGCTCACCGCCTACCGCAGCCACACCGACCGGCTGCTGGGGGCGACCGCCACCGCCTACGCCATGACCCATCTCCACCGGGCCGCCACCCGGGCCTGGGCACGGGCCCAGCACGAGCCGGCGCTGCGCGAGGACGCCGAACACCTGGTCGCGGTCACCAAGGCGTGGAACACGTGGGAGGCGCGGCGGATGTGCGTCGAGAGCCGGGAACGCTGCGGCGCGCAGGGCCTCTTCCCGGCCAACGGCATCGCCGACTTCCTCGTCAACATCGAGGGCCCCATCACCGCCGAGGGCGACAATCTCGTCATCTGGGTGAAGGCCGCCGCCGAACTGCTCTTCGCCGCGACCATCCCTCATCAGGGGCCGATCCCCGCCCGCGCACTGGACGACCCACGCGCGCTGCGGGCGGTCCTCGCCGCGCATGAGGCGACCCTGCGTGCGCGGGCCACCGCCGTGCTGCGCAGCGGGCCGGCCGGAGACCCACTGGCCCGCTGGAACCACGCCGTCGGGCCGGCCCAGGAGGCGCTGTCCGTCCACGCCGTGGTCCAGGCCACGGACGCCTTCCTCGACGCCATCGACAACGTCGGAGCCGGAGCCGGAGCCGGGGCCGCAGGCCTGCTGACCGACCTCTGCCGGCTCTTCCTCCTCGACCGACTACGCCCGCTCGCCGGCGAACTCCTGGCCGACGGCCTGCTGCCGGTCGACGAGGTACGCCGACTGCCGGCCGTCGTCGACGACCTCCGCGCCCGGCTCACGCCGCACCTGGAGGAGTTCGTCGACGCCTTCGCCCTGCCGGAGGAGCTCCTGAACCGCCTCCCCATGATCGCCCTGGCGGCCCCCACCCCCGAGCTCGCCCACCACTCGCCACGCCCCGACCAACTGGCCGGCTCCCTCGGCTGACCCGGCCGACGACGAAGCGTGGTGTGCCGCTCCGCCGGGGAGCCGCACACCACGCCTGCCTGCCGGCTGCTGGCCTAGGATGCGACGTCATGCCCGTCTTGCGTCGTTGTCGCGGCACCGCCGACGAGTACGCCGCCGTCGCGGTCGTCCACCGCCACGCCGCGGAGCACGACGGCCGCGACCCCCACTCCGTGCTGGAACCCCTCCCCGACGCGGAGGCCGTCGCGGCGCTGGCCGGACTCGACCAGCGCGTCGTCGAGGCCGACGGGCGGGTGGTCGGCCACGTCTTCCTGACCTCCTGGCTGGAGGAGGACGGCACCCGCGTCATCCTGCACCGCGGGCGCCTCCACCCGGCCTTCCGCGGCCGTGGCATCGGCACCACGATGCTGACCTGGGCCGAGCGTCGCGCCCACGCGCTGGCGGCCACCGCAACGACCACCGTCCTCGGCGCCAACGCCGCCCGCGCCGAACCCGCCGCCACGGCGCTCCTCCTCGACCACGGCTACGCGCCCGCGCTCCGCCTCGGCGAGTACCGTCTACCGGCGGACGCGGCGCTCCCCGGGACGCCATCCGCCGAGGTGGAGATCTGGCCCGTCACCGACCCCACGGACCACGGCCGCCTCTGGGACCTCGTCGAACTCGCCTACCACGGCCGCCCCGCCATCCCCGTCGGCACTCCGGCCGCGCGCCGACGCTTCATCGACCGCGCCGCCTCCATGACGTGGCTCGCCGCCTGGCAGGGAAACACGCTGGCCGGCTGCGCCGGTCTCGCCCATGCCCCCACCCCCCACCTCACCGAACTCTCCGTCCATCCCACGTTCCGCCGCCGTGGCGTCGGCCGGGCCCTGCTCCTCCACGCCCTGACCCACGCCCGCCGCCGGCACCCGGCGAGCGCCGACATCCGTCTCTGGACCAACCTGGCCGGCCCACAACGTGCCTACGAGCTGTACGAGAGCGTCGGCTTCCAACTCGTCGAGGAGTTCGTCCGCTACCGCAAGCCGATGCCCGGCTGACCGGCCCGCGCGACGGCGACCGTCAGCGGCCCGGAGCGACCAGCCCCGACTCGTAGGCGAGGATGACGAGTTGCGCCCGGTCCCGGGCATGGAGCTTGGTCATCGCCCGGTTGACGTGGGTCTTCGCGGTCATCGGGCTGATCACCATGCGGTCGGCGATCTGGTCGTTGGACAGGCCCCGCGCGACCAGGGTGACGGCCTCGCGTTCCCGGTTGGTCAGCTCGTCGAGGCGCGTGCCGGCGGCCGTGGTGGCCGTGGTGAGCGGCTGGGCGACGTACCGCTCGATGAGCTTGCGGGTGATCGACGGCGCGAGCAGGGCGTCCCCGCGCGCGGCGACCCGCACCGCGTGCAGGAAGTCGTCCGGGAGGATGTCCTTGACCAGGAATCCGGCCGCACCGGCGCGCAGCGCGTCGAAGACGTACTCGTCCAGGCCGTAGTTGGTCAGGATGACGACGCGCACCCCGGCCAGGGACGGGTCACCGGCGATGCGCCGGGTCGCCTCGATGCCGTCGACGACCGGCATCCGGATGTCGACGAGCGCGACGTCGGGCTGGTGTTCCCTCGCCAGCGCCAGGCCCTCCCGCCCGTCGGCGGCCTCGGCCACCACCTCGATGTCCTCCTCCAGGTCGAGGAGCGCGCGGAAGCCGCCGCGCAGCAGCGGCTGGTCGTCGACCAGCAGCACCCGGATCACGAGGCCCGGCCCACGGGGAGTTCGGCGTGGACGGTGAAGCCGCCCTCGCCGCGCGGCTCGGCGCGCAGCCGGCCGCCGAGGGCGGTGACGCGCTCCCGCATGCCCAGCAGCCCGACGCCTGGCGTGGGCACCGTGCCCGGCGTGGCCCTGCCGTCGTCGTCGACGCGGACCACGAGGGCGTCCGGGCGGCAGTCGATCCGCACCCACGCGGTGGCGGCGTCCGCGTGCCGGTGGATGTTGGTGAGCGACTCCTGGACGATCCGGTAGACGGTCCGGTCGACCGCGGCCGGCACGGCGGGCCGCCGGCCCTCGACGGTCAGCGACGCGTCCAGGCCGAAGGCGCGGGCCCGCTCGACCAGTTCCGGTACGTGGTCGAGCCCGCGCGGCGGGGCCGTGTCGTCGTCGCGCAGCGCCTCCAGGGTCGCGCGCAGCTCCCGGCTCGCCTCACGTCCGGCCTCCTGGATCGCCAGCAGGCTCTCCGGCACCCGCTCGCCACGCCTGCGCGCCACATGGACGGCGACTTCGGCCTGCACCTTGACGATCGAGATCTGGTGGGTGAGCGAGTCGTGCAACTCCCGCGCGATGCGCAGCCGTTCCTCGTTGGCGCGGCGCAGCGCCGTCTCCTCCCGGGTGCGCTCGGCCTCGTCGGCCCGCCGCTCGGCCTGCCGCAGCGCCTCGCCCGCGGCGCCGGCGGCGATCAACCAGGCCAGTTCGAGGGCGCCCCGGGCCCGCGCGAACGCCTCCCCCGTGTCGTAGGGGCCGGAGACGAGGGCCGCGAGGGGCAGCGCCGCCAGCATCGCCGCGCTGGCCCCCACCGCGACGGCGCGGTGACCCGCCCGCACCGCCGCGTACACCGCGAACAGGTAGGCGACGACGGGCACGTCGAACCCGGCCGCCTGGTACCCCACCGCGCACAGCCCGGTCACGGCCAGCACGGCGACCGGCGCACGGCGGCGCGCGGCCAGCGCCAGGCCGCCGGCCGCCAGCAGCGCGTGGCCGAGCGGGTCGAGACCCGTCGCGGGCTCCTGCCCCGACACGCCGGTGACCAGCAGGATCGCGGCCACGCCGACGGCGATCGCCCAGTCCACGACACCGATCCGTCCCCTGCCCATGCGCGCACCCTAGCCGGGCGCCCCGCGCCGCCGAGTCCCCCGCACGGACGATCGTCGCCTACCGCGCCCGCGGTACCCCGGCGCATCCTGCGGACGTCGGCGGCAGCGCGAACTGTCCGCGTCCGCCGGACGACCGGCGGCCGGTCCGGCGGACATGATCGGCGACATCCCGTCGCAGGAGGAGAAGGAGCACCCCGGATGTCTGTCCGATCCGCACTCGCCACGCCGCTGGCCGCCGATGCCTACACCATGAGCTCCGGACGGCTCGGGGCCGTCGTGGCCGCGCTGCTCGGGCTCGCCGGCGTGGCCGTCGGCGCGCTCGCTCTGGCCCGCCTGGCCGGCCGGGTCACCTTCGGCCCGGGGCCCGGTGGGGCCGTCGCGGCCCTGGCGGCCGGTCTTGCCGCGATGGCCATCGGCGGTCTCGTGGTGGCGACCTCCGACGGCGGTCTCGGCACCGGCAACGGTCTCGGCGGGGCCGTCGTGGCCCTGGTCGTGGGGCTCGCGGCCACGGCCCTCGGCGGTCTCGTCCTGGCCCGCTCCCGCCGCACCGGCTGACCGGCTGCCGCTGGTTCGCTAGGTTCGGCCCCATGGACCGTGCCGCGTACCTCACCCACCTCCGCCGTGAGTCGGACGCCTTCCGCCGGTGTCTCGACGGCGATCTGACCGCGCCCGTCGAGCACTGCGGCGACTGGACGCTGCACGACCTCGCCGAGCATCTGGGGCGCGGCAACACCTGGACGCTGGCGGCCGTCGTGGAGCACCGGGGCGACTACGAGCCGATACCCGCGCCGCGTGAACCGGCGGAGCTGGCACGGTGGTTCGAGAAGGGGGCCGAGATCCTGCTCCGCGCGCTCGACACCGACCCCAGTGCCGCGGCGTGGACGTTCTTCCCGCCCCACACGGTCGGCTTCTGGCAGCGCCGCCGCGCCCTGGAGACGCTGGTGCACCGCTGGGACGCCGAGCACGCGCTCGGCGTGCCGGGCCCACTCGACCCCGAACTCGTCGCCGACGGCATCGCGGAGGTCTTCGACACGATGGCGCCCCGGCAGATCGACCGTGGCCGCGCGCTGCCGCCGGTGACGGCCCTGCGGGTGGTCGCCACCGACACGGGCGCGTCGTGGACCTACGGCCCCGGCGCCCCGGTCGCCACCCTCGCCGGCCCGGCGGAGCACCTGTTCCTGCTGCTCTGGGGGCGACTCCCGCGCGACGCCACGGTCTTCACCTGGGACGGCGACCGCGCGGCCGGCGAACGGATCCTCGACGGGCCGCTGACGCCCTGACCGGGCGGGGCCCCTTCAGGTGCTCCACTGCCGCCGGACGTTGATGTCGAGGATGGTCTCGGCGGCCTCGGCGGGGGATGGGGACAACCGCTTTCGCGTCGGCACCGACGCCGACGGCGGGGCGCACAGAGCCGTCGCCGGACGGCAGGGCCGACCACCTGTTCTGAGCGAGACGCCGATGAGTTTCCGCGCCCCGCCGAGTCCGAGCAGGAAGAGGTCCGGAGAAGAGAGAGGCGCGCGATGAGGCTGGTGCTGCAGGAGTTCCTGACGCTCGACGGGGTGTCGCAGGGGCCGGGGTCGCCGGACGAGGACACGAGTGACGGGTTCACCCGCGGCGGCTGGTTCGTGCCGTATCTGGACGGGGAGTTCGAGCAGATCACCGCTGACTGGCTCGGCGAGGCGGACGCATTCCTGTTCGGGCGCCGCACGTACCAGAACTTCGCGCGGGACTGGCCGACGATGACCGACCACCCGTCCGCGCCCATCCTGAACGGCCGGCCGAAGTACGTGGCCTCCCACACCCTCACCGAGGCCGGCTGGCACCCGACCACCATCCTGTCCGACGATGTGCCGGCCCAGGTCGCCGAGTTGAAGCGACAGCCAGGTCGGGAGCTGCAGATCCACGGCAGCGCCCGGCTGGCCCAGTCCCTGCTGGCCGCCGGGCTGATCGACGTGCTGCGGCTGGTGATCGCCCCGGTCGTGGTGGGCCAGGGCCGCCGCCTCTTCCCGGACGGCGGCGCGCCGGCCGGCCTGCGGCCGGTCAGCCAGCGCACCACGCCGGGCGGGCTGTCCGTGCACGTCTTCGAGCCCACCGGGCTGCCGGAGTACGGCACCTACGGGGCCGGCGCGTAACCCCGGCTACCGCAGGTCGTGGCGGTCGGCCCAGGCAGAGATCGCGGCGGCGATCTCCGCCGGTCGGTCCTCCGGGGCGTGGTGGCCCGAGGCGCCGCAGTGGACGGTCTCCAGGGCGGCGATGTTCTCCGCGCACCAGGCCGCCACCTCCTCGCGGATGAGGAGTGTCGGTGAGCCCTCGAACGTCAGCAGCAGCTTGGGAACGTCCGCACTGGCGGCCAGCCAGGCGTCGTACTTCTCGATGCGGGCGACGAGTTCGGCGGGTTCGCCGCCGAGCGGAAGCTGGCGGGCCCAGGCCAGGACCGGGCGGCGGCTGTCGGGCGTCGGGAAGGGCGCGAGGTACTCGGCCAGGTCCGTCTCCTGGACGGGGGTGAGCACGCCGCCGGTGAAGGCCTGGCGGATGAACAGGTCCTGCTTCAGGAAGAGTTCCTCGCCGACGCCCGGGGTGCGGATCTTCTCGGCGCGGGCCCGGGCCTGCTCGGTCAGCTCCTCCCAGGCCATGGGGCGGACGATGGTCTCCAGGAAAGCGATGCCGCGCACCCGGTCGGGGTGGCGGGCGGCCCAGTCGAAGGCGAGCGCGCCGCCCCAGTCGTGGCCGACCAGGATCACCCGGTCCAGGCCGAGCGCGTCGAACCAGGCGTCCAGGTAGCGGGCGTGGTCGGCGAAGGTGTAGTCGAGGTCCGGCTTGCCGGAGCGGCCCATGCCGATCAGGTCGGGCGCCAGCAGCCGACCGGGGCCGACGGCGGGCAGGACGTGGCGCCAGAGGTGGGACGAGCCGGGGTTGCCGTGCAGGAAGACGATCGGCGTTCCGGTTCCCCTGTCGTGGTAGTGGATGGTCGAGTCGAGGACGGATATCTCGGGCATGCGGAACTCCCGGGGAGACGGTCAGTCGAGGGGGTTGTCGAGCAGGGCGGTCAGGTCGCGGACGAGTGCGGCGGTGCGCGGGGCGTCCCTGCCGCCGAGCGGGGCCAACAGCCGGTCGAGCAGCTCGTGCACGGTCCGCAGGGCGGGGCGGACGGCGGCCAGCCCCCGCTCGGTGAGGGTCAGGCGCATGGTGCGGGTGTCGGTCGGGTCGCGGTCGCGTTCGATCAGCCCCTCGGCCTCCAGCGAGCGCGCCAACTTCGAGACGTACAGCGCCTCCAGGCCGGTGTGCTCGGCCAGCTCCCGCTGGCTGGGGCGGTGACCGGCGCGCCCCATTCCGTAGAGCGAGGACAGCATCACGTACTGCGCGTGCGTCAGGCCGAGTGGCGCCAGCGCGCGATCGACGGCGACGCGCCACTTGATGGACAGCCGCCACACGAGATGCCCGGGAGACGGCCCGGTCGACGGGGTGCTCTTGCTCATGCCAGATACTGTACATGGCTACAGTAGCTATGGCTACTAATTTGGTCGACCGGTGCGCGCGGGCGTTCCGCCGTGATGGACCAGACCAGGTCCGCGCACGCGCGCCCCCTATCTAGGAGTCGACGCGGACCACGTACTTGCCGCGCACCCCGCCGTCCGTCAGGGCCCGGTGCGCCGCCGCGATCTCCGTCAGGGGGAAGACGGTGTCGACCATCGGGCGCAGCGTGCCCTCCGTCACGTGGCGGGCGAGGTCGTCGAGCAGCGGACGCCTGGGGTCGCCGCTGAAGAACCGGATCCGGGCGCGGCCGTGGACGGCGCTGGCCGCGATGGCGCCGAGCGTCGTCGCGGGCCGCCGGTGGTCGAGGGCGACGGTGACCATGCGTCCGCCGGGGTTGAGCAGCCGGCGGTAGGTGGCGAGTTCGGTGCCGACGGTGTCGAGCACCACGTCGAAGCGGCCCAGCTCGGGTGGCCGGACGGCGCGGTGGTCGACGGCGTGGCGGGCGCCCAGTTCGCGCACGAAGTCGAGGTTGGCCGCCCGGGCCAGGCCGGTGACCTCGGCGCCGAGCGCCCGGCCGAGCTGCACGGCGACGTGACCGACGCCGCCCGCCGCCCCGCGCACGAGCAGGGACTCGCCGGGGCGCAGGCGGGCCTTGTCGCGCAGCGCGGTGAGGGCCGTGGTGCCGACCGGCAGGGCGGCGGCCGGGACCAGGTCGAGACCGTCCGGCACGCGGCCGAGCCGGTCGGCCGGGACCGCCACGTACTCCGCGGCGCTGCCGAACCCGGAGGTGCGGCCCAGCACGCCCCACACCCGGTCCCCGACGGCGAGCCCGGCGGTGCCGGCGCCGAGCGCGGCGACCTCGCCCGCGAGGTCGAGTCCGACGCGCTTGGGGAACCCGCGGCCGGTGAGCACGGAGAACCTGCCGGAACGCACGAACGCCTCGCCGCCGTTCACGCTCACCGCGCGCACCCGCACCAGCGCCTCCCCGGCCTTCGGCTCGGGGCGCGGCACCCGGCCCACGTACAGCACCTCGGGGCCGCCGAACCGGTCGTACAGCGCGGCCCGCATCGTCTCGTCCGTCGTCGTCATGGCCCCGACCGTAGGCTGGTAACCGGACGGCATCGTCCACTTATGGCAGAGGTGAGAAGAAGTGGCGGCGGAATCCTCTCGGTTGGACGGGGTGGACGGGGTGGACGGGTTGCGGGCCGACGCGCGGCGCAACCGGCAGCGTGTCCTGGCGGCCGCCCGCGCGGTCTTCGCCGAGCAGGGCATCGACGCGCCGATGGCGACGGTGGCCAGGCGGGCGGGGGTGGGGGTGGCGACGCTGTACCGGCGCTTCCCGACGCGGGACGAGCTGGTGCGGGCGGCCTTCGCGGAGCAGCTGGAGACCTGCGCCGCGGTCCTCACCGAGGCCGTCACCGACCCCGACCCGTGGCGCGGCTTCCGGCGTCTGGTCGAGACGGTCTGCGCGTTGCAGGGCGAGGAGCGCGGCTTTCCCGCGGCGTTCGTCGCCGCCTTCCCCGACACCGCGCGGGCGCAGGTCCTGGCCCGCGAGGGCTTCGAGCGGGACATCCTGACCCTCGTCCGCCGGGCGCAGGCGGCGGGCGCGCTGCGACCCGACTTCCACCCCTCCGACCTCGGCGTGGTCTGGCTGGCCAACTGCGGCCTGGTCGAGGCGCTGCCCGGCGACCGCCGGGCGTCGCGGCGACTCGTGGCCTACCTCCTCGAGTCGTTCCGCGCCCGACCGGCCCGTGGGGCGCTGCCAGCGCCGAGTCCTCTGCGGCTCGGGCAGCTGCCCTTCGCGCGCGGCCCCCAGGGCGCCGGCTAGCGCGGCGCGTCCAGCCAGCGCCGCCGGCCCGGGCCCGTCGGGTGGGTGCCGGTGACGCCCATGACGACGGAGTAGAGGCTGGTGTCGCCGGCGATGAAGAGGCGGTTGCGCTTGGCGCCGCCCCAGGCGACGTTGGCGGCCACCTCCGGAATCCGCAGGCGGCCGATCAGCGTGCCGTCCGGGTCGTAGCAGTGGACGCCGTCCTTCATCGCGGCGACCCAGAGCCGGCCGTCCTCGTCGAAGCGGATGTTGTCGAAACGGGCGCCCGCGCGGGCGGTGGCGAAGACCTCGCCGTCGGAGAGCGTCCCGTCGTCCCGCACCTCGTAGACCCGGACGACGCCGGCGCCGGTGTCGGAGACGAACAGCCGGCTCTCGTCGGCGGAGAAGACCAGGCCGTTGGGGGCGCTGAGGTCGTCGGCGACCAGCCGGACCTCGCCGCTCGCCGGATCGATCCGGTAGACGTTGTTGGCGCCGATCTCGCTGTGCGCGCGGTGGCCCTCGTAGTCGCTGGTGATGCCGAAGCTGGGGTCGGAGAACCAGATCGAGCCGTCCGACCTCACGGTCGCGTCGTTCGGGCTGTTGAGCCGCTTGCCCTGCCAGCGGTCGGCCAACACCGTGATCGTGCCGTCGTGTTCGGTCCGCGTCACCCGCCGGTTCCCCTGCTCGCAGGTGACCAACCGGCCCTCGCGGTCCAGGGTGTTGCCGTTCGGATACCCGGCGTCCCGCCGGAAGACGCCGACCGCGCCGGTCTCCTCGTCCCACCGCAACAGCCGGTCGTTGGGGATGTCGCTCCAGATCACCTGCCGCCACGCCGGCACGTACACCGGCCCCTCGACCCACCGGCAGCCGGTGTGCAGCACCTCGAGCCCGGCGTCACCGTTCATGCACCGCCCGGTACGGAACCGCTCGTCGAGGACCTCGTAGAGACCGGGGTGCGTGCTGCTGCTCATGGGCGGTTCCTCCAGGCGCGGTGTCGGATCGTCTTCGCTCCGAGGACAAAGATCGCAGACGCGGCGGCATCACCGGGGACGGATCGTCGTCAGGTGCCTTCGGTCCAGTAGCGCCGCAGTCGGGCAACGGCTTCGTCCTTCGACAGCGCGGCGACCTCTGGCTCCGACAGGCCCACACGATGAAGCAGCAGGTAGACGAGATCGGCGGGCAGTGCTTCCTTCGGTGTTGAGGGCGCACCCCGATCCGGCAGGCGGCCGTCCAGTACACAGTCCCAGAACTCGTCCTCGCTGACCCGGAGTTGATCGCGGAGGACGTGAGCCCACAGGCTCGGGCCGTACACGGTGCGGTCGACCGGGTGGGAGATCCGGGTGCGGAGCACGCTGCCGTCGTGAAGCGTCAGCTCATACGTCACATGGTGGGTGCCGGAGCGTCCTCGTGCGTCGCGCACTCGCTTCCACTGCTCCACCACGCAGAACCGCTCATGGCGCTCCCGGTCGGGTTGCGCTCGGCTCACTTGGCGGCCCCCACCAACCAGTCGGTCAACTGCTGGTCGTCGCTCAGCTCGATCAGCTGCACCAGGCCCCAGTGCTCCTCGTGGTTGGGTGCGGTGCGCAGGCGGTCCTGCCAGTCCTCGGCGTACTCCCGCAGCGCTTCGACCATCTCTCCTATGGCCTCGTCGAAGGTCGCGCCGTCAGCCGCCACCGGAAGCCCGGGAACGAACACTGACCAGCCGTCTGCCTCGGCGACGACCTCGGCTTTCGAGGCGCACACGAGTGAGAGGTAGTGGCGCATGCGCTCGACATCGACCAGGGCCACGCGCTTCATGTCCCGGCGCACCGTGGCGACCCGACCCTGGCTGGCGGCGTCGAGCAGGTCCTTCAGGTGGGCACGGGCTTCGGTGTAGCTCTCGTAGTGCACTGCGGACACGGCGCCTCCTTCGACTCCTCGACCAGGTTGCCCCCCGCAGGCAAGTACGTCAAGTACGGCACGTACGTCTGACGGTCACCGCCACTGCGGTGCCCGCGTGCCGGTCGGGGGGAGGGACTCGACGCGGCGGCGGAGCTCGCTCATGACGGTGACGATCTCGCGTTCGTGGGCCGGGGTGAGGCGGGCCATCGGGACGGAGCAGCTGACGGCGTCGGTGGCGGGGGAGTCGAAGCGGAGGGCGAAGCCGAAGCCGGCGATGCCGACGACGGTCTCCTCGTGTTCGATCGAGTAGCCGCGGTCGCGGGTGGCGGCGAGGTCGGCGAGGAGGGCGGCGCGGTCGGTCAGGGTCGCGGGGGTGAGGGCGGCCAGCTCGCCGGCCGGCAGGGGGAGGGCGTCGTCCGGGCGTTCGGCGAGGAGCGCCTTGCCGAGGGCGCCGGCGTGGGCGGGGACACGGCGGCCGACGCGGTCGATGGTGCGCAGGTACTCGTGGGACTCGCGGGTGGCGAGGTAGACGACGTCCGGGCCGTCGAGGCGGGCCAGGTGGATGGTCTCGCCGAGGGCGTCGGACGCCTCGTCGAGGTGGGGTCTGACCAGTTGGACGCGGCGGTCGCTGTCCAGGTAGCTGGTGCCGGTGAGCAGGGCGCGGATGCCGATGCCGTAGAGGGCGCCGGTGACGTCGGTGCGGACCCAGCCCTGGTCGACGAGGGTCTGGAGCAGCGCGTACATGCTGCTGCGCGGCACGTCCAGCTCCTCGGCGAGCTCGTGCAGGCGGGACGGCCGGTCGCCGCGTGCCGCGAGCAGTTCGAGCAGGGCGACGGTGCGCATCGCCGACTTCACCTTCATGGGCAGATCGTAAGTGGCCTGGATGGGAGTGACCCCCGCCTCTTGACCCAGGCGGTTCACAAGCCTAGTTTCCATCTCCATACGTGGACAGGATTTCTGTACAGGGATGGCGTTCATGAATGAGAACGTGGTGCGGCTTCGGGACGGCATGGCGCGAGGCGTGCTGTCCTTCCCGCTGACCAGCTTCGGCGCGCACGGCGGGCTGGACGTCGCGGCCTACCGGGCCTACCTCGAACGCCAGTTGGCCACCGACCCCGGGGCCGTCTTCCCGGCCTGCGGCACCGGCGAGTTCGCGGCGCTCGACGAGGACGAGTACCGCGAGGTGATCACCGCCGCCGTCGACGTCGCGGCCGGGCGGCTCCCGGTGGTCGCCGGCATCGGCTACGGCTGGGCGCAGGCCCGCCGGTTCGCGCGGATCGCCGAGGCGGCCGGCGCCGACGCGCTGCTCGTGCTGCCGCACTACCTCAGCCGGGCGCCGCAGGACGGCCTCGTCGAGCAGCTGCGGCGGATCGCCGACGCCACCCCGCTGCCGTTGATCGCCTACCAGCGCGACCACGTCGCCTTCACCCCGGAGAGCGTGCGGCGCATCGCCCAGATCCCCACCGTCGTCGGCCTCAAGGACGGGCACAGCGACCTCGACCGGCTGCAACGGCTCACCCTGGCGGCGCCCGAGGGCTTCCTGTTCTTCAACGGGGCCGCCACCGCCGAGATCCAGGCCAGGGCCTACGCCACCGTCGGCGTGCCCGCCTACTCGTCCGCCGTGCACGCCTTCGCGCCCGAGATCGCCGGCGCCTTCTTCCGGGCCCTGAAGGCGGGCGACGAGGCCACCACCGAGCGGCTGCTGCGCGATTTCTACGTGCCGTTCGTCGAACTCCGCGACACCACGCCCGGATACGCCGTCTCGCTGGTCAAGGCCGCGGCCCGGCTGCGTGGTCTGCCGGTCGGGCCGGTGCGCGCGCCGCTCACCGACCCGGGGCCGGCGCACCTGGCCGATCTTGAGCGACTGCTCACCCGAGGGCTCGACCTGGTCGGCGCCTGAGAACGACTCACGCGGTTCGAAGGAGAATCCCGCATGCCACTCGTCGTCGTCGGGATCAGCGTCCTGATCCTGCTGCTCCTCATGACGCGGCTGAAGCTCAACGGCTTCGTCGCCCTGCTGCTGGTCGCCGTCGGCGTCGCGCTCGTCCAGGGCATACCGCTGGCCGAGATATCCGACGTCCTCGCCGAGGGCGTCGGCGGACAGATCGGCGACACCATGCTGGTCGTCGGGCTCGGCGCCATGGTGGGCCGGGTCATGGGGGACTCGGGCGCCGCCCAGCGCATCGCGGGGCACTTCGTGGACTCGTTCGGGGTGCGCTGGGTCCAACTGGCCATGGTGGTGACCGCGATGCTGATCGGCGTCACCATGTTCTACGAGGTCGCCTTCGTGATCATCGTGCCCGTCGCGTTCACCATCGTCCGGGTCACCCGCCAGAACCTGCTGTGGGTCGGGCTGCCGATGTCCATCGCGCTGTCCACCATGCACAGCTTCCTGCCCCCACACCCCGGGCCGACGGCCGTGGCCGCCACCTTCGACGCGTCCGTCGGCCTGACCCTGTTCTACGGGCTCTTCTTCGCCGTGCCGATCGGCGCCGCCATCGCCCTGGTATGGCCGCGGCTCCCGTTCATCCGCCGGATGGACCCGGCCATCCCCACCGGCCTCGTCACCGAGCGGGAGTTCACCGAGGACGAGATGCCGGGGCTCGGCTGGTCGCTGTCCGTCGCGCTGGTGCCCGTGGTGCTCATCGCCGGCGCCGCCGTCTACGACATGTCGGTGCCCGACGACGACGGCGCGCTGCCGTTCGTCACCTTCGTCGGCGCCGCCCCCATCGCGCTGCTGCTCACCCTGCTGCTCGCCGTCTGGGCGTTCGGCCCGCGCGTCGGCCGCAGCCTGGAGGAGGTCGCCAACTCCTGCTCCTCGGCCGTGCGGGCGATGGCGATGATCCTGCTCGTCATCGGCGCCGGCGGCGCCTTCAAGAACGTCCTCGTCGAGGGCGGCATCTCCGACTACATCCAGGACCTCACCGACGGCTGGGGCGTCTCGCCGATCATCCTGGCCTGGCTGATCGCCGTCATCCTGCGCATCGCCCTCGGCTCCGCCACGGTCGCCGTGGTGACCGCCGCCGGCGTGGTGGAGCCGCTGCTGGCCGGCAGCGGGGTGCACCCGGAGCTGATGGTGCTCGCCGTCTCCTGCGGCTCGATCGCCTTCTCGCACGTCAACGACCCGGGCTTCTGGATGTTCAAGGAGTACTTCAACCTCACCGTCGTCCAGGCGCTCAAGGCCCGCACCAGCTACACCACCGTGCTCGCCGTCCTCGGCCTCGGCGGTGTCCTGGCGATGGAACAGGCCCTCGACCTCCTCAACGTCTGAGCACCACACGTGAAAGGCAGCACCGAGTTCATGAGCCCGCAGCCGACCGTCACCTCCTTCGCCGTCTACCCGGTAGCCGGCCGCGACAGCATGGCGCTCAACCTCTCCGGCGCCCACGGCCCCTACTTCACCCGCAACGTCGTCGTCCTCACCGACTCCGAGGGCCGCACCGGGCTCGGCGAGGTGCCGGGCGGCGAGCGGATCACCCGCACCCTGCGGGACGCGGAACCGCTCGTCGTGGGCGCCAGGATCGCCGACCACCAGCGCGTACTGCGCGAGATCGGAGCCCGGTTCGGCGACCGCGACGCCGGCGGACGCGGCGCCCAGACCTTCGACCTGCGCACCACCGTGCACGCCGTCACCGCCGTCGAGTCGGCGCTGCTCGACCTGCTCGGGCAGCACCTGGAGGTGCCGGTGGCCGCACTCCTCGGGGACGGACAACAGCGGGACTCCGTAAGGGTGTTGGGCTACCTCTTCTACGTGGGTGACCCGGACCGCACCGACCTGGAGTACACACGCGAGCCGGACGCCGCCGCCGAGTGGTACCGGATCAGACACGAGGAGGCGCTGACCCCCGAGGCCATCGTGCGGCAGGCCGAGGCCACCCACGAGCTGTACGGCTTCCGCGACTTCAAGCTCAAGGGCGGGGTGCTGGCCGGGGCCGAGGAGGTGCGGGCGGTGCGGGCGCTCAAGGACCGCTTCCCCGAGGCCAGGATCACCCTCGACCCCAACGGCGCGTGGTCGCTGCGCGAGGCCGTCGAACTCTGCCGGCCACTGCTCGGCACGCTGGCCTACGCCGAGGACCCGTGCGGCGCGGAGGACGGCTACTCGGGCCGCGAGATCCTCGCCGAGTTCCGCCGCGCCACCGGGCTGCCCACCGCCACCAACATGATCGCCACGGACTGGCGGCAGTTGACCCACGCGCTGGCCCTGCAGTCGGTGTCGATCCCGCTGGCCGACCCGCACTTCTGGACGATGCGCGGCTCGGTGCGGGTCGCCCAGCTCTGCGAGGCGACGGGGCTGACCTGGGGATGCCACTCCAACAACCACTTCGACATCTCGCTGGCCATGGTCGCGCACTGCGGCGCCGCCGCGCCCGGCGAGTACAACGCGCTTGACACGCACTGGATCTGGCAGGAGGGCCTGGAACGGCTGACCGTCGAACCGCCGAGGATCGTGGACGGCGAGGTCGCCATACCGAACGCGCCGGGCCTCGGCGTCCGCCTGGACGAGGACCGGCTGCTCGCCGCCCACGAGCTCTACCGCGAGAAGGCACTCGGCGCCCGCGACGACGCGACCGCGATGCGGTACCTGGTCCCGGACTGGACCTTCGACCCCAAGCGGCCGTCCCTGGCCCGCTGACAGCACGGCGTCGCCGGGCGCCGCGACGCCCTCCGCGGCCGACAGATGTCGGGTGTGTGGCGGCGGGTCGCAGGGCAACGTGTCGGTGATTTCGCGCCGTCCGGCGCGAACCCGCAGCGGAGGGGACACCGTTGAAGCCCTTGAGATACCTCGGCCGCCTGGCGGCCGCCGTGTTGGCGCTGTTGCTCGGCGCCCTGCTGCTCGCGCCCGCCGCGCAGGCGTCGGCGTCGGGGTCCGGCGGGTGGTCCTGGGTCGGGACGTGGGCGACCGCGCCCACCACCAGGCCGGCCACCGACACCACCACCTTCGAGGACCAGACGATCCGGCAGGTGGTGCGCGCCAGCGTCGGCGGCGCCGCGGCTCGGGTCAGGTTCTCCAACGAGTTCGGCACCGAGCCGCTGGTCATCGGCGAGGCCAGGATCGCCAGGCGGGACCCGGCGGGCGACGGATCGAGCGCCCTGCCAGGCACCGACCGACGGCTGACGTTCAACGGCCGCGCCCGGGTCACCGTGCCCCCCGGCGAGCGGCTGGTCAGTGACCCCGTCGGGCTGCGGATCCCGGCCCGCGCCGACCTGTTGGTCAGCGTCCACCTGCCGGAGCGCACCCCGGGCGCCACCCTCAACGCCTACGCCAACCAGGAGAACTACCTGGCCGACGGCAACGTCGCCGCCCGCACCACCATCACCCCGACCGGCACCACCGACCGCTGGTACTTCCTCACCGGCGTCCAGGTGACCGGCCAGGCGGCGCGCGGCGCGGTCGTCGCGCTCGGCGACTCGCTCACCGTCGGATCGACCCTCAACAGCAACCACCGCTGGACCGACTTCCTCGCCGAGCGGCTGCGCGCCGAGCCGGGCCGGCTGGCCGGGACCGGCGTGCTCAACGCCGGCATCAGCGGCAACCGGCTGCTGCGCGACCCCAACCCGCCGGCCGGCTCGCCCGCCCACGGCTGGGCCGCGTACTTCGGCCAGGCGGGCATCACCCGCTTCGACCGGGACGTGCTGTCCCAGCCGGGCGTGACCCATCTCGTGCTGTTCCTCGGCATCAACGACATCGGCCAGCCCGGCACCCGCTCCGCGCCCGAGTCCGAGCAGGTCACGGCCGCCGAGGTCATCGCCGGGCAGCGGCAGTTGATCAGGCGGGCGCACGAGCGGGGCGTCCAGGTGATCGGCGCCACCATCACCCCGTTCCGCGACGACACCCTCGGCTTCTACAGCCCGGCCAAGGAGGAGGTGCGGCAGCAGGTCAACCACTGGATCAGGACCAGCGGCGAGTTCGACGCGGTCGCCGACTTCGAGGCCGCCGTCCGCGACCCGGCGCGGCCCGACCGGCTGAACCCGGCCTACGACCGCGGCGACCACCTGCACTTCAACGACGCCGGAAACGCGGCGCTGGCCGCCGCGTTCCCCCTGGAGGCGCTCGGCGGGCGGTGACGCCCCGTGCCTCCGCCGCCTCCGCCGGCACCGGAGGCGGCGGAGGCGGCGGCCTCACTCCCCGGGAGTCGGACTCGCACTCGCACCCGCCGCCGCGACCCCGGTCGGAGCAGTGTGGTGTCGCGCGGGGCTCCATGCCCGGTACTCCTGGCCCCACTGTTCGAGCTGGCCGATGATGGCGCGCAGGCTCTCGCCGACCGCGGTGACGGAGTACTCGACCCTCGGTGGCACCTGCGGGTACACGGTCCGCAGCACCAGACCGTCGGTCTCCAGTTCCCGAAGTTGCCTTGTGAGCATGCGCGGGGTGATCCCGTGGAGCGCCTTGTCGAGCTCGCCGAAGCGCAGGGTGCCTTCCAGGAGATGCCGCAGGATGACCAGCTTCCACTTGCCGCCGATGACCTCCAACGCGGCCTCCACCGTGCACTCCTCGGCCACGTCCTCAATGCGCGGGCGCATTCCAACCCTCCTGACCTCGGCACTATACAACGTGATAGTACAGGTCATTAAAGACCGTACTTGTGGTGATCGATACTACGTCTGAAGCTGTCACTATGACTGCGATAGAGCGTGTGGAACACGACCCCGACTGGTATGAGCCGTACCGCATCTCGCTGGCGATCAAGGCGAATGGCCTGGTATTCGTCTCCGGCCAGGCGGGAATCGACGAGAATGGTCGCACCGTGGGGGTGGGTGATTTCGAGACCCAGGCCCGCCGGGCGTTCAAGAACCTGGCGACGGTGCTCGAACAGGGCGGCGGCAGCCTGGCCGATGTCGTGAAGGTGACCATCATGGTCACTGACATGAGTTTCCTGGACCAGATCGTCCAGTTGCGTGCGGAGTACTTCACCGAACCCTACCCTGCCGACACGCTGCTGCAGGTGGCCGGACTCGCGCAGCCCGACTGGCTGGTGGAGATCGACGCGATCGCGATCGCCCGATAACGGGGGCTCGATTCATATGCGAGAAGTGACGACGAACAAGGCTGGCACGTAATGGGAGCAGGATCGGAAACCACCGTGGCGGACCCCCTGTTCACGCCCGTGGGCCTTGGCGGCATCGTCCTGCGGAACAGGGTCGCGGTGGCGCCCATGACCCGGATCAGTGCCACCGACGACGGCAGGGTCACCGACCGAAACGCCGACTACTACGTACGCTTCGTGCGAGGCGGCTTCGGCCTCGTCATCACCGAGGGGATTTATCCGGACGCCGAATACAGCCAGGGCTACTGGAACCAGCCCGGGCTGTCCACCGGCGCGCAGGCAGCGGCGTGGCGCACGGTGGTCGACGCCGTGCACCGGGCCGGGGGCGCGATCGTCGCCCAGCTCATGCACGCCGGCGGGCAGAGCCAGGGGAACCGTCACCGCGACGGCGCGGTGGGCCCCTCGGCCGTCGCCCCGCGGGGCCGTCAGCTGAGCTTCTACCGGGGCAGTGGCCCTTTCCGGACGCCGCGGATGTTGAGCCTGGAAGAGATCGCCGGGGTGAGACACGGATTCGTCGCCGCCGCGCGGCGTGCGGTCGCGGCGGGCTTCGACGGGGTCGAGATCCACGGCGCCAACGGCTATCTCATCGACCAGTTTCTGACCGACTACACCAATCAGCGGGCGGATCACTACGGCGGCCCGGTGGGGAACCGGGTGCGCCTGGCTGCCGAGATCTGCGCCGACGTCATCCAGGCCGTGGGTTCTGAGACCACGGTCGGCATCAGGATCTCCCAGACCAAGGTCGGCGATTTCGCACATCGCTGGGCCGGCCGGAGCGGAGACGCCGAAACCATCTTCGGCGTGCTCGGCCGGACCGGGGTGCACTACGTGCACACCACCGAATCCGATGCGACCGCCCCCGCGTTCGGCGACGGCCCCGCGACCCTCGCCGAACACGCCAAGCGGCACAGTGGCACGTCGGTCCTCGCGAACGGAGGGCTGGCCGCCCCCGCGGCCGCCCGCTCCCTCATCGCCGCCGGCACGGCCGACATGGTGGCCCTGGGCAGACCCGCCCTCGCCGACCGTGACTGGGTGCACGCCGCCCGGGAGGGTCGTGAACCCGGCACGCGGTCGCTCACCGACCTGCTCGCGCCCCTCGCGGACATCAAGGACACCGAGCTCGCCGGCCGGTGAGGGCGGAAGTCCGGCACGTCAGGTGAAGTCGCGCTCACTCGAAACCGAAGTCGACGGGGAGCGGAGCCGGCCGGAAGAGACGGGTGGGCACGGCGGCGGCCAGCATCCGGTAGCCCTCCGGGTTCAGGTGCAGGCCGTCGCCGACGTCCGCCGCCGGCCGGAGGCGTTCGGGGGCGGCCGGGTCGCGGACGGCGGCGTCGAAGTCGATGACCGCGTCGAACCGGCCGCTGGCGCGGATCCAGTCGTTGACCCGCTGCCGGGTGGCCTCCCGCAGCCCGCCCGGGTCGTCGTAGAGGTCGTTGCCACCGAACGGGGTGAGCGTGGCGCCGTAGACCCGGATCCGCTGGGCGTGGGCGCGCACCACGATCTGCTCGTAGGCGGCGATCAGCCGGTCGGCGACCGCGCGTTGGTCCTCCGGGGTGGCGGGCGCGGTGCCGATGTCGTTGATCCCCTCGAAGACCACCAGCCAGGAGACGCCGCTGGTGGCGAGCATGTCGCGGTCGAGGCGGGCCAGCAGGTTGGGGCCGAGGCCGTCGTTCAGGATCCGGTTGCCGCCGGCCGCCTGGTTGAGCACGGCGGTCGACCCCCGCAGCCGGTCGAAGAGCTGGTCGGGCCAGCGGTCGTTGCCGTTGGTGGTGGAACCTCGGCCGTCGGTCAGCGAGTCGCCGACGACGGCCACGGCGGCGGTGGAACTCGGCGACCACACCTCGACGCCGCTGAGGAAGTACCAGTGGTCGGTGCGGGTGGCGCCCGGCAGGTCGTCCGCCGTGACGTGGTCGCCGGCCAGCAGCCAGGAGGCGGTGCGCGAACCGGGGTGCGAGGTGATGTCGTTCGAGGCCTGGCCCTCGGCCAGGTAGAGCGTGACCGTCAGGTTGGTGCCGGCCGCCAGGTCCAGGTCGAGCGGGTCGGAGACGGCCTGCGCGCCGACCGGGATGGTGACGGACGGCCGGTCCTGGAAGGTGACCTGCCGCGAGGTGCCGGGCTCGACGGCGCTGACGCCGGCCAGTCCGTCGCGCGGCAGCGCCACCGAGACCGCGGTGATGGGCAGGGGCGCGCCCCCGAAGGCGTTGGAGAAGCGCAGCCGCGCGTGTTCGCCGCCGACCGTGACCCGCACGGTCTGCCGCAGCGTGGCGTCGGCCAGCACGAGCCCGTCCTGGGCGAACGGCGCGGGCGGCATGTTGGCCGGCTCGGTGAGCTGCGGCATCGCCGTCCAGGTGTTGACCCAGTGCCGGCCGCCCGGCGCCGCGTTGCCCGCGCCCGAGGCGCCGACCACCGACGACGCGGCGACCAGGGCGATCGCGAGCATCGCCACGGCGGCCAACTGGACGAGCCACGGCGTCGTTCTCGGCGTCGTCCTCGGCGTCGTTCTCCACGGCTCTCTCATGTGAGCGCGCCCCTTCATGTCGAGTCCTTTCCGCTCAGCCGGTGGCGCAGCTGGCGCCGTTGAGGGTGAAACCGGTCGGTGCGCCGGCGTTGCCGGTGTGGTTGGCCTGGAAGCCGATGGAGACGCTCGCGCCGGCCGCGATGGTCGCGTTGTGGGTGGCGTTGGTGGCGGTGACCGTGCCGCTGCTCGGGCTGTAACCGGCGTTCCAGCCGGAGGTGATGGTCTGCCCGGTGGGCAGCGTGAACCGCAGCGACCAGCCGTTGACCGGGCTGGTGCCGGTGTTGGTGACGGTGAGGGACGCGGTCAGGCCGGTGTTCCAGGCGTTGGTGGTGACGCCGACCCGGCAGGACGACGCCGGGGTGCCGGGGTCCCCGCCGCCCGGCGGCGGCGTGGTGGTGGAGTTGAGGCCGAAGAACTCGATGACCCGGGCCGCCATGCCGGACTGCGGCACGTTGTGGCCGACGCCCTGGAGGCTGATGGCCTCGACCGGGGCCTGGGCGCCGGTGCCCCCGTAGCGGGTGCGGGTCCAGTTGGCCTGCGGGGTGTCGGTGTAGGCCGGGGTCTGGCTGACGCCCAGCACGTTGGTCCACTGCTTGACCTGCTCGCCGAAGTTCGGGTAGCGCAGTGTGTCGTCGTTGGTGCCGTGCCAGATCTGCATGCGCGGCCTGGCGCCCGTGTAGCCGGGGTAGGCGTTGCGGACCGCGTTGCCCCACTCCTGCGGGGTGCGGGAGATCTGGCCCTGGGCGCAGGCGCTGTTCCAGCCCGAGCCGTCGGTGGTGGCGAAGCAGCCGAACGGCACGCCGGCGAAGGCGGCGCCGGCCCGGAACACGTCCGGGTAGACGCCGAGCAGGACATTGGTCATCATCGCGCCCGACGAGGCGCCGGTGACGAACACCCGCGCGGGGTCGGAGCCGTGGGTGCGCTGCACGTAGTCGACCATCGACCTGATGCCGACCGGGTCGCTGCCGCCGCCGCGCGTCAACGCCTGCGGCGAGGACACGTCGAAGCAGTTGCCGCTGCGGGTGGCGGACGGGTAGACGACGATGAAGCCGTAGCGGTCGGCGAGCGACGCGAACTCGGTGCCCGAGTGGAACGCGGGCCCTGAGCCGGTGCAGTAGTGGACGGCCACCAGCACGGCGGGTCGGGGGGCGACGGTGTCGGGCACGTAGAGGTGCATGCGCAGGTTGCTGGGGTTGGTGCCGAAGTTGGTGACCTCGGTGAGCGTCGCGGCGTGAGCCGGTGGCGCGGTCACCAGGAGCGCCGCGAGGAGCGGCAGCACGCCGGCGAATAACGCGGCGAGCAGTGAACGGACGTGTCGGGCGGCTCTGTTGGGCATGTCGGTGTCCTTGTCCTTTCGACATCCTTTTCTAGACTTGCGGTTGTGAAGGGCTTGCTGCTGCGCCTGTCGTCCCTTGACGCCGACGCCGCCGCCGCCGTCCGGGTCATCGCGCACTTCCAGGCGCTGCTCGCGGCCGGCCGGCTCGACCCGGCGGCGCTGGCCCGCTCGGCGGCCGGCCTCGCCGAGTGCCCGGTGGGCGTGGAGTTGGCGGGCGGCCGGATGTTCCGCGCCGGTCCCGACGGCGCGGGGCTCGCCGGGCCGCCCGGGCGGGCCTCGGGGCAGACGGCGCTGCGCCCAGCAGGCCGCGTCTGGCTCGAACGGCCGGGCGAGGCCGGCCCGTTCGACGATCTGTTGCTGGAGTGGCTGGCCATCGCGGCGCACACGCTCGAACACCCGCTGCGGGTGGCCGACCCGGCGCTCGTCGAGGTGGCGCTCTCCGCGCGCGAGTCACTGGCGGACCGCGCCAGGGCGCTGCGGCTGCTCGGGCTGGCCCCCGAAGCACCGCTGCGCGTCCTGGCGTTCGCGGCGGCCGACGGCGGCGACGCCGAGGTGGCGGCGCTGGCGCTGCTCGGCCGGGGCGCGGTGCCGGGCACGCTGCGGGTGGCCAGGCTCGGCGGGCTCGGCGTGGCGCTGCTGCAGGACCGGGCGTCCGGCGCCGGCTCGCCGGCGGCCGAGCTGCGGGCGGCGGTGCGCGGCGGCGTGCGGGTCGGGATCGGCGGCGGCGTCGAGGCGCCGCGGGCCAGGCACTCCCTGGAACAGGCGTCGGTCGCCCTGCGGTTCGCCGCCGCCGGGCCGCCGGCCGAGGCGGTGGTGGACCACGACGAGCTCGGCCCGGCCACGGTGCTCGCCGAGGTGCCGGCGGCGCGGCTCGGCGCGCTGCCCGACGTGCGGCGGCTCGGCGAACTCGCGGCCCGCGACGGCGGCGAGTTGAACCTGGCGGCGCTCGCCGCGTTCTGCCGCACCGGCTCGCTCCGCCAGGCGGCCGCCGAACTCCACCTGCACCACAGCTCGGTGGCCGCCAGGCTCGGCCACGTACAGGCCGCCACCGGCTGGCGGCTGCGTGATCCGGCGCACCGCTTCCGGGCCCAACTCGCCCTGTACGCCAGGCGTCTCGCGCTGGCCCCGGCGGAGGGCTGAGCGCTCACCACGCGAGCGCCCGGCCCAGCACCGCGACCTCCTCCGCGGCCATCCGGCGTGCCACCGCCGAGTGCCGCACCAGCGCCGAGCCGTGGAACGTGCCGGGGTACAGGTGCAGTTCCGTGGTGACGCCGGCGCCGAGCAGGGCGCGGGCGTAGTCGATGCCCTCGTCCCGCAGCGGGTCGATCTCCATCACGGTGACATGGGCGGGCGGCAGCCCGGCGAGGTCGGCCGCGGTGGCACGGGCCGGCGCGGCCGTCACCGGCACGTCGGGCGAGCCCGGCACGCCCTCCCCCAGATAGGCGGCCCAACTCCGCAGCGCGTTGGGCCGGTTCCAGATCGGGGTGTCGGTGAACCGCAGGGCGCTCGGGGTGGTGAGCCGGTCGTCGAGCGCCGGGCTGTCGAGGTACTGCAGGCGCAGCTCGGGCCCGCCCAGGTCCCTGACGAGCATCGTGACGGCGGTGGCCAGGCAGGCCCCGGCGCTGTCGCCGGCCACGGCCAGCGCCTCGGGCCGCACGCCGAGTTCGGGGGCGTGCTCGGCGAGCCAGCACAGGCCCGCGTAGCAGTCGTCGAGCCCGGCGGGGTACGGGTGTTCCGGCGCGAGCCGGTAGTCCGGGGAGACCACGGCGCACGGCAGCGCCCGGCACAGCCGCAGGTTGATCTCGTGGTCCACGTCGGGATGGCCCATCGTGAACCCGCCGCCGTGGATCCGGTAGACCGCGGGCAGCGGCTCGCTCCCGGCCGCCGCCGGCCGGTAGAGCCGCAGCGGCACGCCGGGCCCGCGCAGCTCGGTGACCGTGACCCCGGTGGCGTCGGCCGCGGCCACGGCGGCGGCCAGCTGCGCCTGCTGGGCGGCGCGGGCCGCGGCCAGGTCGGAGACGTCCACCGCCGACATCATGGCCAGCGCCGCGGCCAGTTCGGGATCGAACGCGTAGGGCATGCGCCCACCGTGACACCAGTGGCATGTCCGGGTCATCAGACGTGCGTCGGTCGTGCGCCGGGTCGGCACCCGACGCCCGCGTCGCCCGCTCCGGTCAGATCGCCGAGTGGTCGCCTATGTGGTGGTACGTGCGGTCGTGGTGGACCAGCGGCGCCACGCCCTCACGGGTCTCGGCCGCCAGGGCCAGCAGCGAGACCAGGTAGCTGCCGCCGACCGGGGTCCGCTCCAGCACGCGGGCGCGGAGCCAGGAGACCGCGCCGTCGATCACCGGCTCGCCGGTGTCGAGCGTGGACCAGCCGCCGGCGGCGAAGCGGTCGATGCCGCTGGTCGCGAAGCGGGCCGACACGTCGTCCTGGTGGTCGGCGAGGAAGCTCACCGCAAGCGTCCGCGCCGCCGCGACCGCCGGCCACGACGAGGAGCCGGCGGCCAGCGAGAACGCCAGCAGCGCCGGCTCGGCGGAGACCGAGATGACCGAGGTCGCGGTGAAGCCCACCGGGCGGCCCCGGTGCACGAGGCCGATCACCGTGACGCCGGCCGGGTGTTGCCGGAAGACGCGCTTGAACTCAGCGGCCGGCAGCCCGCCGGCGGCCTCGCCGGCGGACGCGGGCCCCGGCGGAATCCGGGGTGCGGGACGGTGGGACACGGACTACCTCCCGTGGAACGGATGGCCTGTCACCAGATGGCCCAGGGCC
This sequence comes from Streptomyces sp. NPDC127098, assembly GCF_042722465.1. NCBI lineage: Bacteria > Bacillati > Actinomycetota > Actinomycetes > Kitasatosporales > Streptomycetaceae > Streptomyces > Streptomyces sp. NPDC127098. Next base: position 5,942 of record NZ_JBHXFJ010000026.1, on the reverse strand, counting down.
AGCTCCGTGAGGAGCGCGGCCTGGTCGGGCAGGATCGAGTCGTCGAAGAGGGCGTTGGGGGAGTGGTTGCCCTCGATCGGCCGGTCGTCAGGGGTCGGCGGCGCGGCGCCGAGGAAGCCGAAGGCGCCCGGCACGCGCTCCAGCATCAGCGAGAAGTCCTCCGACCCCGTACGCGGGTTGGCCAGCGGCCGGTAGCGGTCGGCGCCGAAGAGACCGATCGCCGTGGCGGCGTAACGGGCCGCCGCCGCCTCGTCGTTGACCGTCACCGGCAGCTCCCGCTCGTAGCCGACCTCTGCCACCAGACCGTGGCCGGCGGCGATGTGGTGTGCCAGGCGCGGGAGTTCGACGGCCAGCCGCTCGGCGGTCTCGCTACTGAAGGCGCGCACGCTGGCGCGCAGGGTGGCCGTCTCTGGGATGACGTTGGGCGCGCTGCCCGCGGCCATCTCCCCCACCGTGACCACCACCGGGTCGAACACGTCGAAGCGGCGGGTGACATAGGTCTGGAGCGCCGTGATGATCTCCGCCGCGACCGGCACCGGGTCCAGGGCCTGGTACGGCCGCGAGCCGTGGCCGCCCCGGCCGCGCACCGTCACCTCGAGCAGCGAGTAGCCGGCCATCAGCGTGCCCGGCCGGGTGGTGAGGACGCCGCGCGGCAGATCGGCGACGACATGCACGCCGTACGCGGCCACCGGAGGCGCGCCCGCCGCGTCGAGCACCCCCTCCTCGATCATGATCCGCGCGCCGCCGCCCGCCTCCTCGCCCGGCTGGAACATGAACACCACCGCGCCCGCCAGCTCGTCCCGCCGCGGAGCCAGCAGCCGGGCGGCGCCGACCAGCCCCGCCACATGCAGGTCGTGGCCGCAGGCGTGCATGGCGCCGTTGGTCGAGGCGTACGGCAGCCCGGTCCCCTCGGTGACCGGCAGCGCGTCCATGTCGCCGCGCAGCAGCACCGTGGGCCCCGGCAGGGCGCCGCGCAGCACCGCGACCACCGACGTGGTCCTGGTGCCGGTGGTGATCTCCAGGCCGAGCCCGGCCAGCGCGTCCAGGATCCGCCGCTGGGTCCTCGGCAGGTCGAGCCCGACCTCCGGGTCGGCGTGCAACTCCCGGCGTAGCGCGATCAGTTCGCCGCCGATCCGGGCCGCCAGCGCCCGGGTGGAAACCGATGTGTCCTCGCCCATGCCCGCCCGCTCCACTCGTTATTTCGTCGAACTGACGCGAACTCCTTGCTAGTGTCCGGCACATGGCAAGCAGACTGCGGTCGATCGCGACCGAGAACGAGGAGATCGCCGAGCGAGGAAGCTACCAAACGACCGGGGGCGCCTCCGTCGCGATCGCCGAACCCCTCGCCGCCGCCGTGGCCGGTACCGTCTCCTACCCGCCGGACGCCGGCGTCACCGGCACCGCCCACGGCCCGTTCACCGGCCGCCCCGAGGTCACCGGGGAGGGCAGCCTCGACGCCGCCAGGCGACTCACCGACGACGGCGCGGCCCACGTCGCCGTCCTCAACTTCGCCTCCGCCCGCAACCCCGGCGGCGGCTACCTGCGTGGCGCCCGCGCCCAGGAGGAGGATCTGTGCCGCGGCGCCCTGCTCCACCACTGCCTGCTGGCCGCCCCCGACTACTACGCCGCCCACCGCGCCTCCCGCGACCTGCGCTACAGCCACCGCGTCATCTGGTCCCCGCGCGTCCCCGTGATCCGCGACCAGCACCACGCGCTGCTCGACACCCCCTACCCCGTGTCGTTCCTGACCTCCCCCGCCCCCAACGCCGGCCAGCTCGCCCTGCGTTCGGGCGGTCGCCCGGTGGACGTCGCCGACCTGCTCGCCGAGCGCGCGGAACGCGTGCTGGCTGTCGCGGCCCGGCACGGCGCCCGGGAGCTGGTGCTCGGCGCCTGGGGCTGCGGCGTCTTCCGCAACGACCCGGCCGAGGTGGCCGCCGCCTTCGACCGGGCCCTCACCGTGCACGGCGCCGCCTTCGACCGGGTCGTCTTCGCCGTCTGGAGCCGCGGCCCCGAGTCGCCGAACCGCGCCGCCTTCGAGGCACGCTTCCCGACCGCCGGCTGAGCGGCCTCCCGACGGCACGACGGCCGGCCGCCCGGGCTCCCGCGGCCGGCGCGAGGCCGGGCGGCCCCCTGGCCCCGTGCGCTACCCTGACGCTATGCGTGCCGTACGCCTTCTGCTTACGTGGCCGCGCTGACCAGGCAAGACGTCAGCGCGGCGGCCCCTCCTGAGTGAGGGGTTTCTTCATGACGTGGCGGAGACGATCGATGGAGTTCCGAAGACGATGAGCGAGACACACAGGTACGACGCCGCCCTGGCCGCTGACATCGAGGCGCGCTGGCAGGAGTACTGGGAGCGGCACGGCACGTACGAGACGCCCAACCCGAGCGGCGACCTGGCCGACGACCCGGAGCAGGCGGCCAGGCCCAAGAAGTTCATCATGGACATGTTCCCGTACCCCTCGGGTGCGGGGCTGCACGTGGGCCACCCGCTGGGCTACATCGCGACCGACGTCTACGCCCGCTACCAGCGGATGGCCGGCCACAACGTGCTGCACACCCTGGGCTTCGACGCCTTCGGCCTGCCCGCCGAGCAGTACGCCGTGCAGACCGGCACCCACCCCCGGGTCTCCACCGAGGCCAACATGGCCAACTACCGCTCCCAGCTGCGCCGCCTGGGCCTGGGCTACGACCAGCGGCGGTCCTTCGCCACCATCGACCCGGACTACTACCGCTGGACGCAGTGGATCTTCCTGCGGATCTTCAACTCCTGGTACGACGAGGAGGCCGGCCGCGCCCGGCCCATCGCCGAACTGGTCGCCGCCTTCGAGGCCGGCGAGCGCCCCACCCCGGACGGCCGCCCCTGGGCCGAACTGACCCCCGCCGAGCGCGCCACCGTGCTGGACGGCCACCGGCTGGCCTACGCCGCCGACGCCCCGGTCAACTGGTGCCCGGGTCTGGGCACCGTGCTGGCCAACGAGGAGGTCACCGCCGACGGCCGCTCCGAGCGCGGCAACTTCCCGGTCTTCAAGTCGACGCTGCGCCAGTGGAACATGCGCATCACCGCCTACGCCGACCGGCTGGCCGACGACCTGGACACCGTCGACTGGCCCGAGGCCATCAAGCTGCAGCAGCGCAACTGGATCGGCCGCTCGCACGGCGCCCGTATCGCCTTCGCCGTCGGCGACGCCGGCGATGTCGTCACCGTCTTCACCACCCGCCAGGACACCCTGTTCGGCGCCACCTACATGGTGCTGGCCCCCGAGCACCACCTGGTCGACGCCGTCGTGCCCGACGCCTGGCCGGCCGACACCCGTGACGCCTGGACCGGCGGCCACGCCACCCCGGCCGAGGCCGTCGCCGCCTACCGCAAGCAGGCCGGCACCAAGTCCGACGTCGAGCGGCAGGCCGAGGCCCGCGAGAAGACCGGCGTCTTCACCGGCGCCCACGCCGTCAACCCCGCCACCGGCGAGCGGATCCCCGTCTTCATCGCCGACTACGTGCTGGTCGGCTACGGCACCGGCGCCATCATGGCCGTCCCGGCCCATGACAGCCGCGACTTCGCGTTCGCCCGCGCCTTCGACCTGCCCATCCGCTGCGTCGTCGAGCCGACAGACGGGCGCTCCGCCGACCCCGCCACCTGGGACGACGCGTTCGCCTCCCACGACGGCCGGCTGATCAACTCCGCGAGCGACGCCGTCTCACTGGACGGCCTGACCGTGCCCGAGGCCAAGACCCGGATCAACGAGTGGCTGACCGCCGCGGGACTGGGCGAGGGCACCGTCAACTACCGCCTGCGGGACTGGCTGTTCAGCCGCCAGCGGTACTGGGGCGAGCCCTTCCCGATCGTCTACGACGAGGACGGCATCGCGCACGCCCTGCCCGACTCGATGCTGCCACTGGAACTGCCCGAGGTCGACGACTACTCGCCCCGCACCTTCGACCCGGACGACGCCGACACCCAGCCCGAGCCGCCGCTGGCGCGCAACGAGGAGTGGGTGAACGTCACCCTGGACCTGGGCGACGGGCCGAGGAAGTACCGGCGCGAGACCAACACCATGCCCAACTGGGCCGGTTCCTGCTGGTACCACCTGCGCTACCTGGACCCGCACAACGACCAGGCCCTGGTCGACCCGGATCTGGAGCGCTACTGGATGGGCCCGCGCGACGGCCTGCCCACCGGCGGTGTCGACCTGTACGTCGGCGGCGCGGAGCACGCCGTACTGCACCTGCTGTACGCCCGCTTCTGGCACAAGGTGCTGTTCGACCTGGGCCACGTGTCCTCGGCCGAGCCGTACCACAAGCTGTTCAACCAGGGCATGATCCAGGCGTACGTCTACCGCGACGAGCGTGGCTTCCCGGTCCCGGCCGCCGAGGTCGAGGAGCGCGAGGACGGCTTCTGGTACGAGGGCGCCCGCGTCAGCCGCGATCTTGGCAAGATCGGCAAGTCCCTGAAGAACGTCGTCTCGCCCGACGACATCTGCGCCACCTACGGCGCCGACACGCTGCGGCTGTACGAGATGGCGATGGGCCCGCTGGACGTCTCCCGCCCCTGGGAGACCCGCGCGGTCGTCGGCCAGTACCGGCTGCTGCAGCGGCTGTGGCGCAACGTGCTGGACGAGACGACGGGCGAGGTCACCGTCGTGGACGTCGAGCCCACAGAGGAGACGCTGCGGGCCGTCAACAAGGCCGTCGACGGCGTCCGGCAGGACCTGGACGCGCTGCGCTTCAACACCGCCATCGCCAAGATCACCGAGCTGAACAACCACGTCACCAAGCTGGCCGAGGTACCGCGCCCGGTCGCCGAGACCCTGGTGCTGCTGATCGCGCCGCTGGCCCCGCACGTCGCCGAGGAACTGTGGCAGCGTCTGGGCCACGAAACCAGCGTCACCCGGGCCGACTTCCCCGTCGCCGACCCGGCCTACCTGGTGGACGAGACCGTCACCTGCGTCGTCCAGATCAGGGGCAAGGTGCGGGCCAGGATCGAGGTCGAGCCGGCCATCGCCGAGGCCGACCTGGAGGCCAGGGCGCTGGCCGAGCCCGCGGTGGTCGCGGCGCTGGGCGGCGCCGGGATCCGCAAGGTCATCGTCCGGGCCCCGAAGCTGGTGAACATCGTCCCGGCCTGATCCCGGGGCGGTGGCCCTACCCTGGGGAGCGGAGGTGTGTCGGACATGGACATCCTGATCACTCTGCTCGGCCTGTCGTTCCTCGCCTTCGTGGCCGTCGCCGGGCTGGTGGTGTGGGGTGCGCGCGCGGTCGCCCGAAGAGCCGCGCGCGCCCGCGACGACCTCCGCCGCACCTTCACCGACGCCGTGCTGAACGCGCGCGCCGCCCAGCCGGGCGCCGTCGGCGACGCGGCGCGCATCCGCAGGGAACTGCGCGCCGCCCTCGACAGCACGCGCGCCGCGCTGCGCGCCGACGCGTCGCTTGCCGAGGCGCGTGCCCTGTTCGAGCAGCTCACCGGGCACGCCGAGCAGCTCGACCGGGAGCTGACGGCGCTGATGACCGGCGAACCGGACCGCGCCAGACTCGCGGCCCGCCTCCCCGAGCTCCGCACCCGCGCCGACCGCATCCGCCGCTCGGCCGACTCCCTCCGCTTCGCGGCCCAGGAACGGGCCCACCGCCACGACGCGGAGGCGCTCGACGCGCTGCACGACCAGATCGACCTGGAGTCGAACGCCCTCCGCCACTGGACACCGACGCCGGCCCCCGAGACACCACCGCGGTCCACCCCACCGTCCCTGGACAAGGGCACGCCCTCCTGACGATCCGCGCGACCGTTCGCTGCGCGGGCGCGCGTCGCGCGCCGCCGGGCCGACCAGGCGGCGCAGCCGCCGAGGTCGAGCCTGCGGCCGTGTCGGCCTGCGGCCGTGTCGGCCTGCGGCCGTGCCGCGCCCACCCACCCGCCCTTGGCGGGTGGCCTCGCGCGGCACGGGCCGCGTGGC